>JBEKWZ010000075.1:0-8996 GCA_049512555.1 Candidatus Sulfotelmatobacter sp.
ACGCGTTATTTCGTGGTCGCGGCCGGCATTGGAGTCGACGCGCATTTGTTCTACAAACTCCACAGCGGGATCAAGCAGCGCATGGGGATGGCAGCTTACTATGCGAAGGCCTGGAATCTTTGGCTGACCTATCCCATGACGCGCTTCGTGGCGGAGTACTCCGAAACCGGGTCGGAGGTGGCCCGTCAGGCAGAGGTGACCGAGTTGCTGGCGGTGCGTATTCGCCAGTTCGGCGGCGTGGTACAGGAGCTGGCTCCGGGAGCGTCGCTCGATCGGGACGACATGCGGCTGGTCTGCTGCCGGACGGGCAGTCGATTAGCGTATCTCACCTACGTGACCCGCGGGCTGCTGCGGCTGCGCTGGACGGTTCCTGGCATCGACCTCGCGTACAGTACGCGTGTCGTCTGCCAATATCGCCAGCCCGCGGCCGCATCGCCAGAGGAGCGGAAGATGGAGCAGCGCAACATCTACGTCGAAGCCGATGGCGAACTGCTGGGCACCCTGCCGGTCGAAATCACCGTTGTTCCGAACGCGCTCAATCTGCTCGCGCCGCCGCGCTGAACCGGGCATCGCTCGATACGGCGGTCAAAGCAAATTGCTTTACGATAGAATTCCTCCAAGCGCTTGGAACCTATTACTCACTTCCTGACCGGCGCGTGCATGGGGCGTGCCGGGCTCAACCGCAAGACCGCGCTGGCCACGCTTACGCTCACGCTCGCCGCCGAAGCTCCCGACCTGGACGTGATCGGCGCCTTTCGCGGTCCGGCGTTTGGGTTCGCTCATCATCGTGGATTCACTCATTCGTTCGTCGGCGTGCCGCTCGACGCTTTGGTCGTAGTTGGCTTCGTGTATCTGATCTGGCGTCTGGGCGGGCGGAAGGTCAAAGATCCTAAGCTGCCGCCGCGTTGGGGGTTGCTCTTCCTTTACGCGTGCCTCGCGGGACTCAGCCACATTCTGCTCGACTTCACGAATAACTATGGCGTACGGCCCTTCTGGCCATTTTCGGAGAAGTGGTATTCGTGGGACATTGTGTTCATCTTCGAGCCCGTGATCTTCGCGTTTCTGATTCTGGGGTTGGTGGTGCCGGCACTGTTCGGGATGATCGACCAGGAAATAGGCGCACGCAGTCGCGGTCCCCAAGGCCGGGTCGCCGCTACGCTCGCGCTGGCTGGAGTCGTTCTGCTGTGGGGGCTGCGCGATTTCGAACACCGTCGCGCCGTCAACGCTCTGGAAGCTCGCACTTATAACGGAGTCGACCCGCTGCGGGTTTCGGCGTACCCCAAGTGGATGGACCCCTTCCACTGGGACGGCGTCGTCGAAACACCGGCGTTCTTCGGGCTGGCTCCGGTGAATTCGCTGGGGCCGGAGGTCGATCCCGAGGGGCGCATGGAAATTCGATATAAGCCGGAGGAAACGCCCGTTACGCTCGCCGCGAAAAAATCTTACGTTGGACGCGTGTTTCTGGATTGGGCGCAGTATCCGATTACTGAGACCGAAACTCTGCAGCCTCCGCAGCAGGGCTCGATCGTGCTTTTTCGGGATCTGCGCTATTCAGGGATGGCGAGCACGACGTTCAGCCGCCGCAGTCGTGGCGCGTTGAGCCGAGCCGTGGAAATCGACGAGAAGCTGCATGTGGTTGGCGATGTCTACGACTCGGGTAACGGCCAGGTCGTGGTTCCGGAACCCGGGCAGCGTTAGCCAGGAATTGACTGCGGCGACGAACTGCGGTGAAAAGACAGTTTACCGATGGTTGACCGTGTAAAGAATCCGCGCTTCCTCGATCCGGCCTTGACTCCAGCCTCGCCAGCGCCCAAAATAAGCATTCAGTCTTTCGAGGTGATGATGCTTCCCTATCTATTTGTCCTCTTGGCCGTTGCCATCCGTTTCCTACCACATGCCTGGCATTTCACGCCGCTGGCGGCTTCGCTTCTGTTTTTCGGCGCGCGCGGCCCGCGGCGACAAATGTGGATCCCGCTGGTTCTGGTGGCGGCGACCGACGTCGTGCTGACAAGATACATCTACGCCTACCATTTCACTTGGGACCAGCTGATCATCTGGGCTTGGTACGCGGCGATTCTGTGGCTGGGCACGAACCTGCGCGAAAAATCTGGTTTCTGGCGAGTGGTGGGAGCGGCGGTAACGAGTTCGGTCTCGTTCTTCGTGATCAGTAACTTCGCCGCGTGGGTTGCGATGCCGGGATTGTATCCGAGGTCTCTCGGCGGCTTGATGATGTCCTATGCCGCCGGGGTTCCGTTCTTCCGCGGCACCGCGGAGAGCGATCTGGTCTGCACCCTGGCAATGTTCGGAACGCCCGTGTTCCTGCAGATGCTGTCGGGATGGCTGCGTAAGTCGGGCGACCACACGGCCGCCGCATAGCCTTCGCCGCGTGGGTCCTAACTGGATCATGACGCCGAAGATCTACTTGTGAGCTTTCGGAGAGAGCTTGATCTCGAAGATTCTCGGCCACAGCTTTCCCGTAACGAACAGGCGTTTGCGAATTGGATCATAGGCGATGCCGTTGAGCACGGCTTCCGGTTCGAGACGATACATGGGGCTCAGTAGTCCGGTGAGGTCGATCCATCCGACCACATCGCCGGTCTGCGGAGAAATCCGGGCGACGCGGTTGCTGTGCCACAGGTTGGCGAAAACCTGTCCTTCTACAAACTCCAGTTCATTCAGTTGATCGACCGCAGTCGAGCCCTCGTGAACCTTGATGCGGCGCTTTTCCTGAAATGTCTCACCATCCAACACCCGAATTTCCGATGTTCCGTCACTGAGGAAGAGTTCTCGGCCGTTGGTGGCGAGGCCCCATCCTTCGCCTGAATACGAGAACCGGCGCAATAAACGGAAACTGTTCAGGTCGTAGACGAAGCCTATTCCCGACTTCCAGGTGAGTTGGATTACTTTGTCGTTAAGCAGGGTGATGCCTTCGCCGAAGAGGTCAGGCTCCAGATTGACTTGCTGGACGATCTCTCCCGTTTCAAGGCGGACTTTGCGAAGAGAAGATTGCCCTTCGCGACCCGTGCCTTCATAGAGGAAGCCGTCGCGATACGCGAGGCCTTGCGTGAAAGCGGATGTGTCGTGGGGATACACCGCAACGATGGCGAACGTGTATTCCTGCGGACGATGCGGGGAAGCCGGATGAGGAGCCTGTGCAAGCAGAAACGGACGGAAGCCGGTCAGCAGGAAGAGGACAACGAGGCGCGAAAGCGTTCGATTCATTTCACACCGGGCCAACTCTGGCATCGAGGATGACGGCAAGACCCGAGATTCGCCGCATCGTGGTTATTGTCCAGGCTGCGTCGCGGCCGCTCTTCTTTGGCGTAACACAAGCCACACGAGGACCCCGGCCACAATTGCAGCGACGATCCAAACCCAGTGCCGCATGACTGCGCCGCCGAAAAGCTCCACAATCTGCGGGCCAAACCAAAGCACAAGGGTCGACAAAACCAGAAAGCGCACGAACCTGCCCAGGAAAATCGCCATCAGGAAGTCGCGAAAGCGCATTTCAAACACGGCCGCACCCAGCACGAAGATTTTGAATGGCGTTGGCGGGGGCAGCATCCCCGGAAACATGAGAGCCCAGAATTCGTGCTGTTCGAACGAGCGATGAATTTTCAGAAAGCGCTCTTCGGAAATTCGCTTGCGCAGTACTTTCTCGCCGCCCAGATAACCGACAATGTACAGCGGAATGCTGCCCAGAGCGGAACCCAGTGACGCCATCGCAACGTAGATCAGAAGCCGCGCGTGGTCCAGATATACGTATCGAGCGACGACGAAATCCACCGGCATGCCCAACAGGGCGCTGTCAGCGAACGCGATCACAAACGGTCCCCAGATGCCGAGCACCTTCAGCAGGCCCAGGATCCAAGCTGTATAGCGGGTCAATATTTGACCGATGGTCTTCAAGGGAAAGCATTAGTGTACGTGAACCAGAAAGGATGTGTGCGTGAGCCTGTTATGATCGCTAGCCTCCATCGCTAGTTCGGAGCCCCATGCGCAACCTGATTATCGCTCTCGCCCTTATGGTCGGCGGCAGCACTTTGGCCACGGCCCAACAATATGACGTCGTCGTCGAAGGCGGCCGCGTCATGGATCCTGAAACCGGCCTCGACGCCGTGCGCAACGTGGGAATCCGCGAGGGAAGAATCGCGAGTATCTCGACTGCTCCGCTCAGTGGACGGCGCGTTATCCACGCCGCCGGACTGGTTGTGGCGCCGGGCTTCATCGACTTGCACCAGCATGCCCAGGACACGGCCAGCCAGCGCGTCAAAGCTTTCGACGGCGTGACCACAGCTCTCGAAATGGAGATTGGCGCCCCCGACGTGACTCAGTTTCTGAAGGCGAAGGAAGGACGCTCGCTCATTCATTACGGGACGACCGCTAGCCAAGTGGCCGCACGTGCCCTGGTTTTCGGGGCACCGCTGCCGGAAGGAACGATCCTGCCAAAAAGCGGAGCCGCCACCGACCAGCTTGCAACGCCCGAGCAGATTCAGCGCATTCAGCAGCGGCTTCGCGACGAGATTGATGCGGGAGCGCTGGGCATCGGCATGGGCATTGAGTACACGCCCGGCGCCACGCGTCTGGAGGTCATCGACGTGTTCCGGGTCGCCGCCGAGCGCAGGTTGCCAGTCTACACCCACATGCGCAGTGCTGGGCACGTCGAACCGGGATCGGGCATTCAATCCACCGAGGAAGTCATCGGAGCGGCCGCCATCACCGGTGCAGCGCTCCACATTGTTCATATCAACAGCACATGCCTGCGGGACTCGCTCGAATGCATCTCGTTGATCGAAGGGGCTCGTGCCCGCGGCCTCGACGTGACCACCGAAGCCTATCCCTACATTGCCGGCATGACCGCCATCAACTCAGCGGTGTTCAATCCCGGGTGGCGCGAAAAACTCGGCATCGACTACGGCAATCTCGTCGTTCCCGATACCGGCGAGCACCTCACCAAAGAGCGTTTCGATGAGTTGCACAATTCCAGCAAGCCGCAATGGGTACTGATCTTCTCCAATACGCAGGAGATCGTCGATGCCGTCATTCCGAATCCGCTGGTCATGATCGCCAGCGACGGCATCGAAAGCCATCCCCGCAACGCCGGAACTTTCGCCCGCGTCCTCGCCCAATACGTCCGTCAGAAAAAAACGCTCTCTCTGATGGAAGCGCTCCGCAAGATGACTCTCATGCCCGCTCAGATGCTCGAGCGTTCCACGCCCGGCGCCCACCGGAAGGGACGCGTGCAGGAAGGCGCCGACGCTGACGTAGTGATCTTCGATCCGCAGACCATCGCCGACCGGTCGACCTTTGAAAAGCCCATGGAGCCCAGTGTGGGAGTGCAATATTTGCTGGTTGGCGGGACGGTGGTGATTGACGAGGGCAAGATGGTGCCGAACGTTTTTCCGGGTCGGCCGTTGCTGGGACCGGGGAAGCAGGTCACCGCGACAGGTCGATAGTCTAGATTATGTCGACGCTCCTGCACCGCGAGCGAACGGCGCCGCCGCGACCAAGATCGTCGCGGCATGGACGGGTCGAAGACCCGTCCCCACACGAGCATCGCTAATGTTCGGTCTTCCCGCTCAATAAATCGATCGCATGTGGAATCAACTCCGCAACAGCTTCCAGCGATTCCACCGCGCCCGTGGGACTTCCCGGCAGATTCAGGATGAGCGCCCGGCCGCGCACGCCGCAGACGCCCCGGCTGAGCGCGGCGAACGGAGTCTTCTTAGACCCTTCACTGCGCATGCGCTCGGCCACGCCATCGAGCAGTCGGTCGCAGATGGCGATAGTAGCTTCGGGGGTCACATCGCGAGGAGCGATGCCGGTACCGCCGGTGGTCACGACGAGGCGAACTTCGCGCGCCATCCGAATCAGCACTTGTTGAATTGGGATGGGATCATCCGGAACTACTTCAGTCGCGGTTACCGAGAAGTGAAGCTGGCGCAGATGCTGCGCCACTGCCGGCCCTGAAAGATCGTTGCGCTCTCCGCGTGCACAGGAATCGCTCACCGTCACGACGGCCGCAGTGAGTTCCCGCGGCTCAGTTGATGAAAGATCAGCCATCGAGGAGCACATCTTCCTCTTCGTCCCTGTGGCCTCGACCGGCGGTGCTGGCTGGCGCGCTGGGGGGGTTCGAAGGCGAAGGCGCAGTCTCGGCGGGCGCGGCTTCAGGCTCGGGTTCTGCACCACCTTCGCGGGAAGATTCATCGAGCAATCGCAGGCCTTCCATCAGCAAGCCTTGAGTGTTGAGCTGCGTGGTCTCTTTGTCGGTCTTGCCTTCGAAATCGAGCTGAAAATTTCCGCCCGTCCAGCGGAGCACTTTGAAGACAGCCTCGTCGCCCACCAGCGCTCCGTAGGTTGCGTGCTTCACCTGACCTTCGGCAAAAAAAACTTCGCATGCGTCGCCCTCGTTGCTGAGGGAAAGCTGGCAGCTCTTGCGGCCCATCTCGAGCGACTGCATCAGGTCGATCACGTTCATCTGCGAGAGACTGCCGCGCACCACGCCATCCTTGGGAGCAGTCTTCGACATCTTTTCAAGAGCGATGCGGTCAATCAGGCGCTTGATGCGCCGGGTGGCGTCCTTCAGGAAAAACGGCTTCTCCAGGTAATCGTCGGCGGCGTCCACCGGCGACAGGCGCTCCGCAATGTCAGCCTTGCTCGCCATCAACACGGTGGAAAAATTAGCGGTGGCCGGCCGGCTCTTCAACTTCTCGACTAACTGGCGGCCGTCCATGCCCGGCATTTTGTAATCGCACACCAACAGATCAGGAGCATCGTCGACGGCTTTCAACAGGGCGTCGGCAGCATCGGTCGCAGTGGTGACCTGCGCCAGTGGAGTCAGGGCATGCTGCAACATCGCCAGCACCATCGGATTGTCGTCCACCAGCAACAGCTTGACGTTATTTGCCATGAATGTTGAAGGCGTTACTTCGCCCGCCGATATTCTCCGCTCTTTCCGCCGGTCTTGCGCTCCAGCACAATGTTGCGAATCTCAATGCTTTTATCCGCGCCCTTACACATATCGTAAACGGTGAGCGCGGAAACGCTGGCGGCAACCAGGGCCTCCATTTCGACGCCGGTCTCTGCCGTGGTGGCGACTCTGGAGGCAATGGCGACGCCATTCTCGCACAGGCGCAGATCGACATCAACGAGCGCCAGCGGAAGCGGGTGACACATGGGGATCAGTTCGGCGGTGCGTTTAGCTGCCATGATGCCGGCGATGCGGGCCACTTCCAGCGGATCGCCTTTGGGATTGTTGGGCAGCGCGGCCAATACGGCGGGGCTGAGGGCAACGAAGGCGCTGGCTTCGGCCTCGCGCCGCGTCGGGGCTTTACCGGAGACGTCGACCATTCGGGCGCGGCCGGAAGGATCGTAGTGAGATAGTTTTCGCGGCATTAAACTAGCATCTTACAAGGAATCGCTGCCGCTGTGGACCCCGCTCTTTTCGCGTCCAGACCGCGATAAAATGTATCGGCTTAACACCAACGCCAAGCTTCCCGAGAAAGCCACGGCCAGCCATGCAGCGTAGAAAAATACGGCGAAATAAGCGTCGTAGCTCGACCGGAAGAGCATCGTATCGAGAGCCAATGCAAAGAGACAAGCTGCAAGGCTCGCCACAGGAACTTTCCACGAGGGGCTTGCTCTTCGAGACCAGAGAAGCGTGAACACAGTCACGAATGTGAACGTTCCTGCGGCGTGAAAGCCGATGAGCGCAACCGCCAGGTCGTTGCCCTTACTGGTGCCGCGGTCGTACAAGTACACTCCCGCAAATGCTCCGACGACGCCAACCAAAGTAGCGACGATGAAGGAGGTCGACGCGACGAGAATAAATGCCAAAGGAGGGGCTAGCCGTCTCATCGCAGCATCACCGCGACCCATTCGCCGAGTGCCAGGCGCTCGCGATCGGCGGGAATGACGATATAGCAATTGGCGCGAACGATGGCGGCGATGTCGCCGGAACCTTGCCAAGGGACCAGTTCCGCCTCTGCCTGCTCGAATTCTCCGGACAGGATCGCAGGGAGAAAACGCTGTAGGCCGGTCTTGGTCTGAATTTCTTTTTTGAGACGCGCGTGAAGAAATATCAGGTTGCGTGGGGCCTGGCCGGCCAGCGCCTCAAGCATGGGGCGCGCGAAGAGTTCGAAAGTCACCATGGTTGAGACGGGATTGCCGGGCAGGCCGAAGAAATATGTAGCTGGGCTTTCGCGGGCAGAGCCTGCCCTGAGCTTGCCGAAGGGAGTGCCCGCGCCACATTTGCCGAAAACGACGGGGCGACCGGGCTGGATTTTTGCACCAGTGAAGAAGAACTCGGCGTGCATTTCCGACAGGGCTTGCTCGACCAGATCGTAGCGGCCCATCGAAACGCCGCCGGTCAGCAGTAGCAGGTCGGACTTAAGACCCTCTGCTATCAGTCGGCGCAGTCCTTGCAACTCGTCGGGGGCGACCGGTAACAAAACAGGTTCGCCCCCGGCCTGTTGAACCTGGGCGGCTAGCGAGAAGCTATTCGAATTGCGAATCTGAGTGGGTCCCGGCGCGGCGTCGACGTCCACAATCTCGTCGCCGGTGGTGAGAACGGCAACTCGTGGGCGCTTGTAAACCTGCAACCGCGATTTGCCCACCGAGGCCGCGAGGGCGATGGCCGCCGGGCTCAGATGCAGACCGCACTCCAGCAAAACGCAGCCTGCACGGGCTTCAGCGCCGCGCGGAACCACGTTCTCTCCAGGCGTAACACTGTGAGTGATTTCGACCCGATGCTCCTGCTGGGAGGTGTATTCGACCATGACTACTGCGTCGGCCCCGGCGGGAACGGGCGCTCCGGTCATGATGGCCGCGGCTTGCCGGCCGCCAATATTGGGGGGAATCCTGTCAGGTTCTTCTCCTGCTTTGATTTCGCCGATTACATCGAGTGTGGCGGGAAGTGAAGACAAGTCCGCGGATCGTACGGCATAGCCATCGCGGGTAGAACGCGGAAACGGAGGCAGGTCACGATCGGCGGTCAC
>JBEKWZ010000076.1:0-8995 GCA_049512555.1 Candidatus Sulfotelmatobacter sp.
CCACCAACAGAAACACGTTCAACAGCAGCAGGAACAGGAAGGGAGAATGAATGGTGTTAGTCGTCCCGGCCCGCGCGGTCGCGTGGACGACTAACACCATTCATTCTCCCTTCCTGTTCCTGCTGCTGTTGAACGTGTTTCTGTTGGTGGTGGGATGCCTGATGGAGATTTATCCGGCAATCGTGATTGAGGTCCCGTTGCTGGTTCCGCTGGGAGCGGCGTATGGAATCGATCCGGTGCGGCTGGGAATTATTTTTCTGGCGAACATGGAGTTGGGCTATCTGACTCCGCCAGTCGGCTTGAATCTGCTGATGTCGTCGTACCGCTTTAAGAAGCCGGTGCCGGAGGTTCTGCGCTCGGTGCTGCCGGTCGTGTTGGTGTTAGCGCTGGGAGTCTTGCTCATTACCTACATTCCCGCGCTGACTACGACGCTTCCGCGATGGTTCGGATATTGAATTGTTCTTGGGGTCGGGTGGATGTCGGCCAACCCGAAAGTTATCCAGAAACGGGCTGGGAATTGCCGAGAAGATGCAGACATTGGCCGGTGACTGTGTAACATCCACAACAAGGATTAATTGATGGAACATCGCGTCTTACCAACGCACCCGGAAAGCTACATCTTTGAAAGCCAGTTGGCCACAGCTCACGCTGGCCGCATTCGGCACGAGTTGTGGTCAAGGCCCGGACGTGTGCGCAAGAAAGAACAATGGCTTCGATCTTTTCAAAGCCATTACCGTTTTTTCTGCCGGATTGCGCTAGTCACTCTTTCTTGCGCGGCGATAGCTGGGGGAGCGGTCCGCGCCGATGAGCACGCGGGGACTGGGAAGGGTGCGGCCGTCTACGGGCAGTTGAAAGCGTTTGCACTCGGATTCCGCAGCGTGCGGGCGGAGAACCTGGTGCTCAAGAAGGACCGGATTACGCTCACGTTCCGGGATGGCATGTTGTACTTCCCCGCTCCGATTGAAGGCAAGGTGCGGGGCGCGGTGTTTCTGGGCACGGGTTCGTTTCAGGCGGCGGTGCCCCCGAACGATTTCGAGCGTGACAACGTGCGGCGGCTGTTAAAGGCCGACGAAGTGGCTTCGGATTTTAAGACGGCCGTGTTGCGATTCACTGACGATACATTTTCGGTTCTGGGCGAGGGTACCGGGCAAGGCTCGGCGCCGCCTCCGGCCGCGATCAAGCTGGCCGCGGAATTAGATGCGCGCGTGCTCGAGGAGACGGGGGCGAATCTCTCGGCCCGGCAGCTGGTGTCGATCCTGAATCAGGAATCTCCAGGATTCTTCTTTGGCGAGGTTGACGGAGGGCATAGAGGGCGCTTTGCCTTTCTGCTAGATGCCCAGTCGCGGATTCCGGTAGCGAATTTTGAAATCAACGCCGGTGAGCGGGGCTTGATTTATGCCTTCGACAAGAGCACATGGGCTCCTGACGTGTGGATGGCTTTCCATGGAGAGGACGAGTACCGACAGGGCACGGCCCAGTATGCAGACGCCGACGATCTGATCTTAGTGCCGCGATACGGCATGGAGGTCGACGTCACCGAGCCTAGCAAAATGCTGAACCTAACCGCGCACATGGAGTGCGTGTCTCGCAGCGACCATCTAACTGCGATTCCGATGGTGGTGGGCGAGGATCTTGACTACCTGGAGGATCAGCGCAGGAAGAAGCAACTGCATGTGATTTCGGCGCGCGCCGCCGATGGAACGGCGATCGAAACGATGCAGGAACCGTGGGAGGGAGGTTTCACCCTGGTCCTGCCCACCCCCGTGGGGAAAGGTCAGAAGTTTACGCTGGAGATTTCGGTGACGGGGCAGTTCATGTTTCAGGCTGAGATGGGTGGCATCTTCTTTCCGCTACGCGCGACGACGTGGTACCCGCGCCACGGATATTTGCGGCGCTCGGTATACGACGTCCGATTCCGCCACAGAAAGAAAGACGTGGTGGCAAGCATCGGCACAGTTATTCGAGACGAAGCCATTCCGAATGCGAAAGACGTGCGGCTCACGGAGTTTTTCCTAGACCAACCGGTCGCCCTGACTTCGTTCAGCCTGGGGGAGTACGAAGTCCACAAGGACGTGGCGAAAATGGCCGACGGCCGGAGCTTGCCCATCGAGTTCTATTCGATGGGGAGCAGCCGGGCGGCCATCAAGGAAGACTTCATTCTGGCGGAACTCAGCAACTCGGTCCGCTACTTCAGCAGTGTGTTTGGAGAGTATCCGTATCCGGTTTTCCGAGGCGTCTTCCATCCGTTTGACTACGGGCAGGGATTCCCCACCACCTTGATGATTCCCAGTACGGATCGGGCGACCGCGACAACTTACCAGTTTATTGCGCACGAAACTTCGCACCAGTGGTGGGGAGACAGCGTGCTGTGGCGTTCTTATCGCGATCAATGGCTGAGTGAAGGATTCGCCGAATACTCGGGACTGCTGTACACGCAGATTCGGGACAAGACTTCGTCTGAAAAGGAATTGATCGAAAGGGCACGAGAGTCTCTGAAGAATCCGCCGCAGAACCTAACTGGAATCGGCAAGGGTCGTCTGGTGGATGTCGGGCCGCTGGTAATGGGGCATCGCCTGAGCACGCGTGAGACCGGCGGCGCTTATACGGCCTTGATCTACAACAAGGGGGCGCTGGTGTTGCGCATGCTGCACTTTCTCTTCACCGATCCCCAAACTGGAGACGGCAAGCCTTTTTTCGACATGATGGCAGACTTTGTGCGGCAGCACGCCAACGGCGCGGCATCGACAGACGATTTTTTTGCTGTGGTGAATGCGCATGTGGGGGAAACGGCTCTTGCCCGCAAATTCGGGTACAAGGATCTGAACTGGTTCTATCGCCAGTGGGTGCTGGAAACCTATTTGCCTACCTACCGGCTGACATATGAACTGGAAGATCAGGCCGATGGAAGCGTGCTGCTAAAGGGAACGCTCGCGCAAGACGGCATCCCGGACACAGAGCGCTGGTTCATGCCGCTGCCTCTGTCAGTTACCCTCTCAAAGGGAACAAAGGGCATTGTGCCGATTGCGGTGCAGGGGAAAGAATCGCCAATCCGGGTCAAGCTGCCGGGGCGGCCTCAGAAGGTTGAGCTTGATCCGGGATTGTGGGTGCTTTCGGAGAAGACCTCCGCTAGCGTTAAGCATTGATTGGTGTGGGTTCGATTGCGACAGGCGCTATGTTTGGCGACCTTGACCTTGCAGGAAGGCCCCAATCAAGCCCGCACCAATACCACCCGATGCTCCGTAACGATCACCGTTTTCCCGCACGACATAGAAATTTCTGAGTGGAGCTACATCAAAGGCCTGGTTTCGAGAGCGGAATTCTTGGCTGTTTCCTTGGGAACCACACTGATTCCAAAATCGGGGTCAGCGTGAATCATCAAGTCTCGGCAACACGAGGAACACAACCAGACATACTCCAGCGCGGACTTGCCTTCGTAGGCCTGATCCGGGTGCTTGCGCCCGGCGAAAGCCGTTTTGGAGTCAATCAAGTAAAGCTTTCCTTCGTGGAGATAGCGAAATGTATTCGAACATGCTGGACTCGCGCACTTAGAGAGCATAGAGACTCCGAACTCAACGTGAAGAACCAACAAAGTCTTGGACCAACGCGGCGATCTCGTCGGCGGCCGTGTCCAATGCGAAATGACCACCGTCGACGACGTGAACTTCAGCGTTCGGCACATCTTTGCGATAGCGTTCCGGTTCGCCGGAGTCGAACGAGAGTTCATGCTTGCCCCAGATCACCAGCAGGCGGGGCTGCTTTTCGCGCATCCATGCTTGCCACTTTGGGTAAGAGTCCACGTTGGTTCGATAGTCGTAGAATAGGTCGCTTTGAATCTCAGCCTGGCCGGGCTGGTTGAGAAAACGGAATTCATCGGTCCAGAGATCCGGATCATAGCGTTCGACGTTAGGATCGTCTCCGACGTGGCGCGTGCGCGTGGCTGCGAGTGAAAGGAGATTTGTGCGCAGCGCAGTTTCGTTGGCGGCGCGATCGGCCCAGAAGGTGCGCCGCGTCTTCCAGTTCGCGCCCAAACCTTCGTTGTGTGCGACGGCATCCTGAACGATAAGAGCCTCGATGCGATCGGGATGCTGCAACACCATGCGAAAACCGACGGGGCCGCCGTAGTCCTGCATGTAGAGCGTATAGCGCGAGAGGGCGAGCGCTTCGGTGAAATGATTCATGACTTCCGCGATGTGATCGAACGTGTAGGCGAATTGCTTCGGGTCGGGCCAGTCGCTGTGTCCGAAGCCGGGGTAATCGGGCGCAATAAGATGATAGTGATCGGAAAGTCGGGCGAAGAGCGGCTCGAACATGCGCGAGGACGACGGAAGTCCATGCAGCAGAAGAAGTGTCGGCGCATCTTTCGCGCCGGCCTCTCTGTAGAAGATTGACAGCCCGTCGATCTTTATCGTGCGATAAAAAGTTGGATGCTTCATGGGATTTCGTTCTCCATGCACTTAGGCGGCTACACGTTGTGCAGAGCGGGCCTTGTGCGGCGCGCCGACGTATGGGAACGAGGCGAGCAGGTCCGTGTGCGGGCCTACATTGTCTCGTGTGATCTTTCCATTTGTAAGGATAGAAAGAAAGACATCGACCGCGTCGTCGGTAAGCGCGCGCCCGTTGGACGGGTAGGACGCGGGCTTGCCGGGATCATACGGGAGGATGTCGGGCAGGAGAATCGCTGCCGCTCGCTTTGCTGCTTCCGGAGTGTAGCCACCTGTGTGCTCCAGCGAGTGCGCGAAGACGGGGATGAAACGGGCATCGTCGGCCGGCTGCGCAGCCTGGTATTCGGCTTGGTGGTCGCCTGGAAGGAACACGGATTGGGAGGCCAGCGCGCCGCGGTCCGCCTGAACCCACTTCCCGCTCGCGCCGTCTACGGTGCGATGCCATAGGCCGATCTTTCCTGAACCCAAGGCAGAGTTGGGAACTTCCAGCACGATGCTGCAGACGTCTTTGTCGGTGAAGAAATCGACACCGGTGAACTGCAGATTGTTCAGTGCGCCCAGCGTGTCGAAGAAAAAGGGATCGCTGCGCCAGCCGGCGAAGAAGCGATAGTCCCCGGCCTCCGTCACCAATGCCTCGCGCCCGGTCGAGACCGGTGCTCCTTCGATGATCGTCTCCCCGTCGTTGTTATTGCCGGTGCCGGCGGCCTGCTCGCCTGCAACCCGGCGCACGGTCGCAGTCAACGTCCCCTGTTGGTCTGAAGTGAAGCGGACTCGGTATGCGATATCGGCAACGAGGTCGCCGTTAGTATCAATCTTGAGCTCGTATACCGCCTCGGTCGCGAAGGGGTCGTCGGTCGCGGGTCCGGCTGGGTTAAAACCCACGGACGGATGCACGTCCATGATCAGGATCGATTTGCCGGCGTCGCCGGGCTTGGGGAAGGCATACAGGTCAGTAAGATCGAGGCGGGCGTCGCCGTGGGGAAAGCCAAGCTCTGGGCCGGAGTAATGGTGTGACATAAATTATCTTCTCCTCTTCATGGGTCTCAGATTCATGGGTTTCAGAATCTCGTGTGCTGCGTGAATTCCCGGAGGAATCTCACATGGTTAGAACGACGCGGAATTGCGCTTTGCCGCTCAGCATGCGCGCGTAGGCCTCGGCGGCCTTTTCGAGCGGGTAGGTTTCAATCATGGGACGCACGCCGCTTAGTTCAGCGAATTGCAGCGTGTCGTCGGAGTCTGCGGGAGTTCCCGAGGCCCAGCCCTGAAGGCTTCGACTTCCATTGATGAGCTGTATGGGCGTGACCTCGATGGGATCGAAGGCCGCGCCGACTACCAGGAGCTTGCCGTTCGGCCCCAGGCCGTCGATCAATGCGGACATCGCTTTCGAGCTCGGGGCGGTTGCGAGAATTGCTTTCGCGCCGCCGAGGTTTTGCAATTCCTGCGCGGCGTTCGTTGCTGTGGTGTCGATGTAGATGCTGGCGCCAAGTTTCTTGGCGAGCGCAGCGTTTTCAGATCCGCGGCCGATCGCCGCGACCTTATAACCAAACTTTTGCGCGAATTGAATTCCGAGGTGACCGAGACCTCCGATTCCCTGCACGGCAACCAGATCACCGGGGAGCGCGCCACTGTGACGCAACGAGTTATAGGTGGTGACTCCGGCGCAGAGCAGGGGCGCGGCGTCGACGTCGCTTAGAGTGGCTGGTATCGACACCAGCGCTTCGACGGGAGCGACCATGTATTGCTGATAGCCACCGTCATAGCTGACTCCCGCAATTTTCAGATTCCGGCAATTGCGAAAGTCTCCGCGCCGGCACTCGCGGCAAGTATTGTCCTGGCCGCCATGCCAACCGACACCGACGCGCTGGCCCTGCTTCCACGCTGAAACACCTTCACCCACTTCATCGATGATGCCTGCCACTTCGTGTCCGGGAATGCGGGGATATTGAATTCCGGGCCACAAGCCCTCTTTGGTGAGCACGTCGCTGTGGCAAACACCACAGGCCTGCACCTTGATGCGCACATGCCCGGCACCGGGCTCAGGAATTGCGCGCTCGACGATCTGGAAATCTGCTCCGGGGCTGGGAACCTGCGCGACTTTCATCTGTGTCATCTTCATGGGTACGACTCTGCTGGTTGCCATAAGTCCTCCTGTGAAACTCTTCCATTCTTGTTGGTGATAGCTCGCGGGTTTCTGGCTCGATTCGAACGCCGCTCCTAAACGCGCATTCCCTTGGGATGCTTTAGCCTTCGGGATGGTGCGTAAAAATGTAGTCCGGTTCTTGAGGTGAAGTGCGGTCGCTATCCCCCAACCTCGAAAATGACTTCCAGTTCGACCGGGGTGCCAAGCGGAAGACTTGCGACCCCGTATACGAGACGACAGGGGTTCTTGTCTTTGCCGAAAACGTCTTGCAATAACTCAGAAGCGGCATCAGCCACTTTCGGCTGATCGCGAATATCTCCAACAGTTGCTACCGAGACGCCGAGGCGGACGACGCGAGTAACTTTGTCGAGCGATCCCAGATATTCGCGTGCGACCGCGAGGGCGTTCAGCGCCGCGAGATAGGCCGCTTTGCGTCCGGCTTCCACATCGAGTTCCGCGCCGACGCGGCCAACGAACTTCGCCGCGCGGCCTTCGGTGGGAAGCATCCCGGTAAGAAAAAGCAGATTGCCGGTCTGCACCGCTTCCGCATAGGTGCCAAACGGCTGAGGTGGCGCCGGGAGTTTGATGCCAAGGTCTTTCAGCCGCTGTTCGGCGCTGGCTGGCGGAAGGCCCTCGAGTGTTGCTGACTCGGCCATCGAATTTGCATTCATCCTTTCACTCCTCGACGGGAATCGATGTTCAGCTGCAAAGCCTGAGTTACCGCAGCGCTCGAAACGCTGCTCGGATTTCTTCGCTATCAAGGTGCGTAATGGGTGAAGACAAAGTCGCGAGTCTTGACGGGCTCGTGGCACGGGAAACAGGTTTTGAGCAGCGCCTCGTCGGCAGGTTTGCCGTCTTTGAATTGAGCAAAACCCCAGCCGCCCGTCGCAGCGTATTTTTTGGAGTCCTTGACCATGAACTGAACGTTTGTGGCGGATCCCGCCACGAAAGATTGGGCACGGCCGAAGACTTTGTTGTTCTCTTCGGATGGAACGTAACTCCACGCAAGCCGGGCAATGATTGTGCCGTCCGGGAACGGAAGCTTCCCGTCTCGGTAGGCCTCGACGGCTATATCGTTGCCGAGAAGCGCGCGAAGGTCGTTGAGGTCGCCTTCTTCGTGGGCCACGGAGATCAGCTTCCAGTCGCGGTATCCGGGTGGAATTGTGATTCCGAAGATCGGGGCTGCCTGTTCATCGGTGTGTCCGGTCACTGGGGCCGTGAAAGCAGCAACGACAGAAATCGCTGCAAGTGCAATTAGCGAGAAAGCGATCCATTTCATGGTGATCTTCCTTACTGCTTTGCAGTCGCAGTCTTTTCCGGGACCACAAATGCGACCGTGCCTTTGTCGAGGGTGTGGTGGTTCGCATCCTCCAGTTCAAGAAGCACCCTGTGCGGGCCCGGGGGAAGACCCATCAGGATGATCGGGTTACCACTCGCATCTGCCCACACCCAAGGGGCATCGTCGAGGCTCACATGAACGTGTCCAACGCGTGGCGAGGCAGTGAGGGCGTTAGCGCCGAACACCGGCGCAATGTGCAGGTTCTGAGCACAATATTGGATGATCACCACACCCCGGGATGCGAGCGGTTCGGGCAGCGGGGGATCGATGACGATCTTCGCCGGAGGCTGTTCAACAGTAAGAGGAATCACCTGGGCGGGTTTACAGCTGTCGGTTGGGCTTTGGGCCGCAGCGCTCATCGCATAGAACACAACGGCAGCTAGCGATAGCAGGCACGAGGCTTTCCGCAGATTTGCCATTGTTCGATCCTTCCTGGTGGTTTGGGTCATGGTGTGCTCCTTGGCTGTGAGAAAGTCTCGATGATCGCGCCGGCGATAAGCGGGGGAGATGCGCTTCTAATTGTTCGGTCCCTTCGGTGCCGGTATGGTGAACTCCACCATTTTGGAGGCGCCCGGGATCGGTCGGTGCAAGGAGTCCGCCAATTCCAGGCGGACTTTGTGGGGACCAGGCGGCAGCCCTACGAGGACAACCGTTTCGCCACTGGTGTCGACAATGGGCCAGGATTGGTCGTCCACGTAATAGTGGAGGTGTCCAACGCGGGGCGAGACATCCAGTGCAGCTTTGCCGAACACAGGCAGAATGCGCAGGTTTTCAGTCCTGTACTGGATGAACACTCTTCCCAAGGCCAGCTGCTCGGGAATTGGGGGATCGACGATTAATTTAGCAGGGGCCTCGTTCTGAATTGCGACGAGAGGGGTCGGTCCTTTTACGTCTCGGGCGCTTTGTGCCGAGGCTGAGAGTGCGTGGACCAAGAAAGCAATAAGGACCACGGTGGCCATGATGGCGCTAGTTGGTTGCAGCTGCTTTGTCGCGGGTCCCAGGCCAAACCAGGTTCGACCGTGTTTAGCATCGCGCATGGGGTTACATGTGACTTCGACGCGGTTGACACTTCCG
>JBEKWZ010000077.1:0-8872 GCA_049512555.1 Candidatus Sulfotelmatobacter sp.
GCAACTTTTTTCAACTTCAGCGACTACATGCGGGGCAGCATCCGGCTGTCAGCGCTGATGGAGATTCCTTCGATTTTCGTTTTCACGCACGATTCCGTCGGCCTAGGAGAGGATGGGCCAACCCACCAGCCGATCGAACAACTGGCGTCGCTGCGGGCCATGCCCAATCTGATTGTGCTTCGTCCCGGCGATGCGAATGAAGTGGTCGAGGCGTGGAAAATCATTGCGCAACTGAAGCACGCGCCTGCGGCTCTCGTGTTGACTCGGCAAAGTGTGCCGACTTTGGATCGCTCGAAATACGCCTCCGCTGCCGGCGTGGCCAAAGGTGCCTATGTCCTGGCTGATGCGCCGGGTGGAAAACCCGATGTAATCCTAATAGGCACCGGCAGCGAATTGTCGTTGTGCGTGGACGCCTACGAAAAATTAAAGTCCGAGGGCGTCAAGGCGCGAGTGGTCAGCATGCCTTCGACGGAGATCTTCGAGCAGCAGGACGCGGCCTACAAAGAGAGTGTGCTGCCATCCAGCGTCACCGCGCGGGTTTCGGTGGAAATGGCCGCGACTTTCGGATGGGAGCGCTATACCGGCCTGAAGGGACGCAACATCGGCATGCACAGTTTCGGGGCTTCGGCGCCGTTGAAGGATGTGTTGAAATTTTTTGGATTCACCGTGGACAAGGTCGTGGCGGAAGCACACGCCGCGATCGCAGCAAATGAATCGTAGAGACGTAACTTGTTACGTCTCTTGCCTGCTACTAAGCGGAGACGTAGCCAGCTACGTCTCTACCATAAAAATGGGGAATCATTTAGGAGGTCATCATGCAGCCAACCGGAGTTCTGGAAAGCTCGAAGTCGACGAAGAATCCGCTGAAAGAATTACTGAAGTATGGTCAGTCGATGTGGCTCGATTACATCCGCCGCGACCTGTTCACCACCGGAAAGCTGAAGCAAATGATTGCCGACGATGGACTGCGGGGCATGACTTCGAATCCCGCGATCTTCGAGAAGGCGATCGCCGATAGCTCGCTGTATGACGATTTTCTGAAGTCGCTCGCATCGCGCAGCGATCTCGATACCATCGGCCGCTATGAACAGATCGCCGTTCGCGACATCCGGGATGCGGCCGACGCGCTGCGTCCGGTGTATGACGAGTCCAACTTCCGCGATGGCTATGTCAGCCTCGAGGTCTCGCCTTATCTGGCGCGCAAAACGCAGGAGACGATCGACGAGGCGCGCCGCCTGTGGAAGACGGTGCAGCGCGAGAATGTCATGATCAAAGTGCCGGGCACGGCCGAGGGGCTGCCCGCGATCCGGCAACTGATCGGCGAAGGCATCAACATCAACATCACGCTGTTGTTCGCGCAGGATGTATACGTGAAGGTTGCCGAAGCTTACATCGCGGGCCTCGAGGACCTGGCGGCACGCGGCGGCAATTTGAAAAAGATGGCGAGCGTGGCCAGTTTCTTTATCAGCCGCATCGACACCCTGATCGATTCCCTGCTCGACGACAAACTCAAAGCGACTACCGACCCGAACCAGCAGGCATTGTTGAAGAGCGTGCTGGGCAAAGTTGCAATCGCCAACGGCAAACTCACTTATCAGCGCTACCAGAGCATTTTCAGCGGACCGCGCTGGCAGGCGCTGGCGGCCAAGGGAGCGCAGACCCAGCGGGTGTTGTGGGCCAGCACGAGCACGAAGAATCCCCATTATCGCGATGTGATCTACGTCGAAGAATTGATCGGGCCGGATACGGTGAACACCATGCCGCCCGCTACGATTGATGCGTTCCGCGATCACGGTCTGCTGCGTAACTCGCTCACCGAAGATGTGCCGGGCGCGGCCAAAGTCATGGACGACCTGGCGCGCAGCGGAATTTCCATCCAGCAAGTTACCGACAAACTGACCGACGATGGCGTCAAGTTATTCGCCGACGCGTTCGACAAACTGCTGGCCGCGGTCGCCAAGAGCACGCAGCAAAAATCCAACTAGCACGAGGGACGGATTGTGAGCCAACTGAAAACTTCCCTGCCCGAATCGCTGGCCACTGCGGTAAAAGCGACGACGGCCGACTGGCAATCAGGCGGCAGGATGCAGCGCCTGTGGCAGCGCGATGCAAAGCTCTGGACGGGCAGCGACGAAGCCAACTGGCTGGGATGGCTCGACATTGTCGAGGAACAGATCGCCCAGCACGACCAACTGGCGAAGCTAGCGAAGGAAGTCCAGGCGCGCGGCTTTCAGGACGTGCTTTTGCTCGGCATGGGCGGATCGAGTCTCTGTCCCGAAGTGCTGCGCATGACTTTCGGCAGGGTCACACACTTCCCCACTCTCCACGTACTCGACTCGACCGACCCCGGCCAGGTGAAAGCTTTCGAGCATCTGATCGATATTCCGAAAACACTGTTTATTGTTTCGAGCAAGTCGGGCAGCACGCTCGAGCCCAACATCTTTAAGCAATACTTTTTCGAGCGTACCAAGCAGGCGGTCGGAGCCGTGAAGGTCGGCAGCCAGTTCATCGCCATCACCGATCCCGGATCGAAAATGCAGCAGGTGGCGGAGTCCGATCGCTTCCTGCATGCCTTCTTCGGGCGTCCCTCGATCGGCGGACGTTATTCCGCACTGTCGAACTTCGGCATGGTACCTGCGGCAATCATGGGCGTGGACACGAAAAAGTTTCTCGATCGGGCCGTAGGGATGGTAAAGGCCTGCGGAGCCTCCGTAAGCGTCGAGGAAAATCCCGGAGCCGCGCTGGGAGTCGTTCTCGGAACGGCCGCGAATGCCGGGCGCGACAAGGTCACCATAATTACGTCTCCCGGAATCTCCGATCTGGGCGCATGGCTGGAGCAACTGCTCGCCGAATCGACCGGGAAGGTCGGCAAGGGCATCATTCCGGTTAACAAAGAAAATCTGACGACACCCGACATCTACAACAACGACCGCGTATTCGTTTATGTGCGGCTGGAGTCGGCCCCGGACGCGGATCAGGATGCGAAAGTGGCCGCGATCGAGAAAGCCGGACATCCGGTCGTGCGCATCGCCATGGCCGACATCTACGACTTGGGCGCGGAATTCTTCCGCTGGGAAATTGCGACGGCTGTCGCCGGATCCATTATCGGCATCAACGCGTTCAATCAGCCCGATGTCGAGGCCAGCAAGATCGCGACCCGCGAGTTAACGTCGGCGTACGAAAAAACAGGTTCGCTGCCGGCGGAGAAGCCGGTCGTCGAGGACGTCGGCATCAAATTGTTCACCGACGAGATCAATGCAGCGGAACTGGCGAAAGCTGCGGGCGACAATCACTCGCTCGTGGGATATCTGAAGGCGCATCTCTCCCGCATCAAAGCTGGCGATTACTTCGCGGTGCTGGGATACATCCAAATGAACGGCGAACACGAACAGAGCTTGCAGACTATTCGGCACGCGGTGCGCGATAAGAAGCGCGTGGCGACTTGTCTGGGCTTCGGCCCGCGATTTCTGCACTCGACGGGTCAGGCTTACAAGGGCGGTCCGAACACGGGAGTGTTTCTGCAAATCACATGCGACGATTCCGTGGAACTGCCAGTTCCCGGACAGAAATACACTTTCGGCATCGTGAAAGCGGCGCAGGCCCGTGGAGATTTTCAGGTTCTGGCGGACCGAGGTCGCAGAGCCCTGCGAGTTCATCTCGGGAGCAACTTGAAGGCGGGGCTGGCAACTTTGCAGGCCGCGGTTCAGAAAGCTCTTTAGGATTGTTGTGGATTACCGATGCGCGGGCATGACGCCCTCGCTACAGCCGGCCGGACGCCGGCGCTACTCAGGAGCGAACGCATGCAACTAGGAATGGTTGGACTGGGACGCATGGGCGCGAACATGACGCGGCGGCTGATGCGTGACGGACATCAGTTGGTCGTTTCCGATCTCAGCGCAGACGCGGTGAAGCAACTGGCGGGCGAGGGTGCGGGCGGATCGTCATCGCTGGAAGACTTGGTCGCCAAACTCACTCCTCCGCGCGCCGTGTGGATTATGGTTCCGGCGGGCGGTCCGACCGAGGCGACGGTGCAGAAATTGGCGCAGCGTATGCAGGCTGGCGACGCCATCATTGACGGCGGCAATTCTTATTTCAAAGACGACGTCCGTCGTGCCAACGAACTCAAGAGCAAAGGCATCCACTACATCGACGTGGGCACCAGCGGCGGCGTGTGGGGTCTGGAGCGCGGCTATTGCATGATGATTGGCGGGCCGGACGAAGCGGTCGAGCGGCTCGATCCGATTTTCAAAACGCTGGCCCCGGGCCGAGGCGATATTCCCCGAACTCCGGGACGGGAAAAACTCTCGGGCACCGCCGAACAGGGCTACATTCATTGCGGTCCATCCGGCTCCGGACACTTCGTGAAGATGGTGCACAACGGTATCGAATACGGCATCATGCAGGCTTACGCGGAAGGTTTTGACATCTTCAAGAACGCGACCTGCAAGGATTTGCCCGAAGACATTCGCTACAACCTGAACCTGCCCGACATTGCGGAAGTGTGGCGGCGCGGAAGCGTGGTCAGCTCGTGGCTGCTCGACTTGACGGCGATGGCGCTAACGGAAAATCCCACGCTCTCGGAGTATGAAGGCTTCGTGCAGGATTCGGGCGAGGGCCGCTGGACGATTCAGGCCGCGCTCGACGAAGCCGTGCCTGCCGACGTACTGACCGCGGCGTTGTACGTGCGCTTCCGCTCGCGGCAGCAGCATACGTTCGCCGAGAAAATGCTTTCCGCCATGCGGCAGAAATTTGGCGGACACGTCGAAGCCGGGGAAGGACCAGCGGGCGCGGCGAAAACAAAAAAGACCGCATAAGAGCGACTTCATGTTTCTTCGGACTCAGAGGACTTAAGTATGGCTGACATAGCGGAACAACCAACTGCGGCGCCGCCACGCATCGGCAAGCAGGGCGATCCTTGCGTGATGGTAATCTTCGGCGCGGCCGGCGATCTTACAGGGCGCATGCTGATTCCTGCGCTCTACAACCTGGCGCGAGCCGGACTGCTTTCCCGCGAGTTTGCCGTGGTCGGAGTGGCCCGCACCCAGTTTTCCGACGAGGACTTCCGGAAAAAAGTCTACGAGGACGTCAAGGCATACTGCGACACGTGCGTGGACAACGATCTGTGGGAGTGGTTCTCACGGCGCTTCTACTACTTTGCCGGAGATTTTGGCGACGACAAGCTGTACCCGGAACTCAAAGATTTTCTCAACAAAGTGGATCAGGAGCATTCGGCCCACCAAAACTTTTTCTATTACCTGGCAACCGCGCCCAGCTTTTTTGGGCCGATCGTGCAAAAGCTTTCCACCGCCGGGTTGATGGAGCAGAACAACAGCCATTGGCGGCGCGTAGTCATCGAGAAACCATTCGGCCACGACCTGGAGTCGGCCAAGGCGCTGAACCAGCAACTGCTAAAGGAAGTCGACGAAAAGCAGATCTACCGCATCGACCACTATCTCGGCAAAGAGACGGTGCAGAACATCATGGCGTTCCGTTTCGCCAACGGAATTTTTGAGCCGGTCTGGAACCGCCGCTACATCGACCACGTGCAGATTTCGGTGGCGGAAACGGTCGGCGTAGAAGGCCGCGGAAGTTATTTCGATCACGCCGGCTCGCTGCGCGACATGGTGCCTAATCACATCATGCAACTCATCAGCCTCACCGCCATGGAACCTCCGATTTCGTTCGACGCCAACGCGGTGCGCGATGAGCAGGCCAAGATTCTGCACGCCATCCAGCCCATGAGCGACGAAGAGGTGCTCACCCGCAGCGTGCGCGGCCAGTACGGCGACGGAACCGAAGACGGCAAGCGGGTTACTGCTTACCGCTCCGAGCCCGATGTTGCTCCCGATTCGCGAACCGAAACTTTTGTCGCCATGAAGCTGCTGATCGACAACTGGCGCTGGGCCGACGTCCCGTTCTACCTGCGCACGGGCAAGCGGATGCCGGTGCGCAACACCCATATCGTGATACAGTTTCGACGGGCCCCCTTCGTGCTGTTTCGCGACACGCCCGTCGAACACCTCATGCCGAACCAACTGGTGCTGCACATTCAACCCGAAGAAGGAATCTCGCTGCAATTTGCCGCCAAGGTTCCCGGCCCGGTCATGCGTCTGGGCACGGTCGACATGAACTTCGAATATCAGGAATATTTCGGCAAACAGCCCTCCACCGGATACGAGCGGTTGCTGCATGACTGCATGATTGGTGATCAAACATTATTTCAGCGCGCCGACATGGTGGAAGCGGGCTGGTGCGTGGTCAACCCGGTGCTCGATTTGTGGAAGGCGCTGCCGCCTCGCAATTTCCCCAACTATGCCTCTGGCACCTGGGGCCCGAAGGAAGCCGACGATCTTCTGGAACGAGACGGCCGCCGTTGGAGGAATTTCGAGAAATGATTCTGGCCGGCGACATTGGTGGTACCAACGCTAGGCTGGCTTATTTCGAACCCCAGAACGGGCACCTGCGTCTGGTGTCGGAGCGGACCTATCCCAGCCGCGAACACAGCGAACTCGGCGAAATTGTGGTCCAGTTTCTGGACGACTCCGGCGCCCAACCGGATGCGGCGTGCTTTGGAATCGCGGGACCGGTGCGCAACGGGCGCGTAGAAACTTCAAACCTGCCTTGGGTCATCGAGCAATCGCGGCTCGCGAAACAGATTCATCTTCCCGCCACCCTGCTGATTAATGATCTCGAAGCCAGTGCGTGGGGCATCGGCGCGCTCGACGCCGGGGACCTAGTTTCGTTGAACCGAGTAAGCGGGCCAGCCATCGGCAACCAGGGCGTGATCGCGCCCGGAACTGGACTAGGAGAAGCCGGGCTGTTCTGGGACGGAAGTCACCACCATGTTTTCGCCTGCGAAGGCGGCCACACCGATTTCGGTCCGCAGGGAGATTTGCAGATCGAACTGCTGCGCTTCCTCAAGGCTCGCTTCGGACATGTGAGCTACGAGCGGATTCTTTCCGGCCCCGGCTTGGTGAATGTTTACGAATTCCTGCGCGACGGAGGACACGGGAAGGAATCCGACGAGTTTGCCATGATTCTCAAGAATAGCGACCCCGCAGCGGCGATTTCGCGCGCGGCGCTGGATGGAGCTCATCCGCTCGCAGAAAAAGCGCTGGACCTGTGGATTTCGGTTTATGGCGCGGAGGCCGGCAATCTGGCTCTCAAAGTCATGGCCACCGGCGGCCTGTTCCTGGCAGGAGGTATTTCACCAAAGGTTCTCGGCAAATTGACCGGGCCGCTGTTCATGCAGTCTTTTGTGAACAAGGGACGCTTGCGGCCGTTGCTGGAAGCAATGCCGGTGCATGTGGTCACCAACGAGAAGGCCGGATTGCTGGGAGCGGCGCGATGTGCCGCCGTCCGCGGCAGCGAGCTGATTGCAGTTTGAAAGAGCGCGTGATTTGAAAGAGCGCGATGGTTTTGAAACAGCGGTGAGTTGAAAGAGCGTGATTTGAAAGAGCGATGATTTGAAGGGGCAATGATTTGAAAGGGCGCGACTTTCAGCCGCGCCGTGAGTAGCCCAAATTGCAAGCGGCTTTAGCCGCTGAGTTTTTGCTGCGCTCGCGCGAAAGACCTGGGCAGGTCCTTTGAGTTCCACAGTCGAAATTCGGCCGCTGACCACCCCGCAGGAATTGTTCGCGGCGGGAGCGGAAGAAATTGTCCACGCGGCCAATGAAGCGGTCATCGCACGCGGCCGCTTCACCATCGCCCTGTCGGGCGGATCGACTCCCAAGAATCTATTCAATCTGCTGGCGACCAATGCCCGCAGTGTCTTGCCCTGGGATCGCATGTTTTTTTTCTTTGGCGATGAACGCCACGTGCCGCCCACCGATCCCGACAGCAATTACCGCATGGCGGACGAGAGCCTGCTGTCAAAGGTTCCCGTGCCGCCGGGGAATGTGTTCCGGATTGCCGCCGAGAATCCTGACGCCGCGGCCGCAGCCGAGGCCTACGAAAAAACTCTACAGAAATTCTTCGCGCTTCAACCCGGACAGTTTCCCGTCTTCGATCTGATCTTGCTCGGCATGGGCCCGGATGGGCACACCGCATCATTGTTTCCCAACACGGCGGGGCTACAGGAAAAATCGCGTCTGGTGATTGCCAACTGGGTGGAGAAGTTTAAGACCAGTCGAATTACTCTCACTCTACCGGTTCTAAACGCGGCACGGTGCGTGACCTTCCTGGTGAGTGGGACGGACAAGGCCCCGGCGCTGCGTGCCGTGCTGGAGAGCGAGGCCCCCGGCGAGCAGTACCCTTCAAAACTGATTCGGCCAACGGATGGGAAGCTGATCTGGTTGATCGATCGCGCGGCGGCGAGTGAACTTTCGACTCGGAACTGAGTTCCGGAAAACTTAGCCCCGCCAGTCGCAGATTTCCTTCAGGCCTTTGCCCCGGGCGTGCTCGAAGAGGCGCACGCGATGGCGGGAGTGTTCAAATTCGTGGATGTCGGCCCAGACCTCGGCTTGCCAGCCTTTTTCGTGGGCGGAGGATTCGCCGCAAGAGGCGCAACGCGTATGCAGAGTTACCGGGATGGCCTCAACCCCGACCGGCGTGGTGCCGGGCAGTTCCACGAAGATGCAGCGAACTTCCTGAATCTCTTCGCTCTCGCCCAGAATGTGCTCGTAGCGCAACAGGTATCCGAAGCCAAGCTTCTTGGCTTCCGACTCGGCCTCCGCGCGGGTGTGAAAAGGACCGTACTCCGCCCGCAGCTGCTCGGTGGAGTCACACGCCATCCAGAAAATCTCTTTGTAGGCCATTGCAGGTTTCGCCCTGGGGTTGCGAAGCCGGCTCTAGGCTGCTGTTGAGCCCGCTCTTGCAAAATCAGCTTCTCTAACGCAATTTCGATGCCGTTACTCGGACGCCAACGCATACC
>JBEKWZ010000078.1:0-8871 GCA_049512555.1 Candidatus Sulfotelmatobacter sp.
CCCAGGCGGCGTTCTTCGCTTTCCCGATCAAATCGACGACGCCGCGCGGCAAGCCAACGACGATGCCGGAGAAGATCAGCAGCGACATTCCGTTGCCGATGCCGCGATCAGTAATCTGCTCGCCCAACCACATGATGAACGCGCTGCCCGTGGTCAGGGTCAGCATGGTCATGAGCCGGAAGCTCCAGCCCGGATGAAGGGCAAAGCCGCCTTTTTCGAGACCGACGGCGATGCCGAACGATTGCACCGAACTGAGAATCACGGTGATGTAGCGCGTCCACTGCGTGATTTTCTTGCGCCCGAGTTCGCCTTCTTTCTGCAGCTTGGCCAGCGGCTCATACACCACCGTTAACAATTGCAGAATGATCGATGCCGTGATGTAGGGCATGATGCCCAGGGCAAAGATCGTCATGCGGCGCAGTTGGCCGCCCGAAAACAGATCGACAAAACCCAGCAGCGATCCGCTGGTCGAGCCCTGGGTAAAGAAACTTTCCAGCTTGGCCGTATCAATTCCCGGCGTCGGCAGATGCCCGCCCAACCGGTACACGAACAGCATCGCCAGAGTAAACAGGATGCGTTTGCGCAGATCCGGAATCCGGAAGATGTTAGCCAGTTTGTCGAACATTTACTTCCCCGCCTTCACTACCGGCTTTACCGCCTTTGCTTCTAAGACCTCGGCCTTGCCGCCCGCCTTGGTGATTTTTTCCTGCGCCGATTTCGAGAACTTGTGCGCGTGTACGGTGATGGCGATCGTCAACTCGCCGTCGCCCAGAATCTTGACCGGATGCTTGGTCTTGATGACTCCCGCCTTACGCAGCACCTCGGGCGTGATGGGCTCGCCGTGAAACTCCTCGCCCATTTCGAGCAACCGCTCCAGGCTCACGATGTTGAATTCCTTGCGGAAAATGTTGGTGAAGCCGCGCTTCGGCATGCGGCGGTGCAGCGGCATCTGGCCGCCTTCGAAGCCGCGGATCATGCGCGAGCCGGTGCGCGAACGCTGCCCCTTGTGTCCTCGGGTGGACGTTTTGCCCATGCCCGAGCCCATGCCGCGGCCCACGCGTTTGCGTTTTTCCGTCGCCTTCTTCGGTGCTCGAATATTCGATAAATTCATGACTCGCTTCCTTCGTAGAGACGTTGCTTGCAACGTCTTGCTTCCACCGGGCAGAAACTTTTGCGTCGGCAGAGACGTAGCAAGCTACGTCTCTACAGCAAACTATTCCACCACCTCGACCAGATGTGGCACCTTGGCCACCATGCCGCGGATGGCGCCGTTGTCCGGGCGTTCAATCACCTGATTCAGCCGGGTGAATCCCAGGCCCTTGATCACCAACTTCTGTTTTACCGGGGCGCAAATGGCGGAACGCACCCACTTCAGGTGAATCTTTCCGCTGCCCGAATTCGTTTTCTTCGCCGTCATTTCATGAACCTCAATGTCGTGGAGCTCGATGTTTTGTGGAAGGGCACGACTTCAGTCGTGCCCTTCCCGAACCCATAAATTAACCGGGCTTTAGCCCCCGCGGGCCAGCCCTACAGTTCCTGCGCCGTCTTGCCGCGCATGAGGGCGACGCCTTCGCGGGTCTTGAGCTGCTTGAGCGCATCGAAAGTCGCCTTGATCACGTTGTGCGGGTTGGTGGTGCCGATCGATTTCGTCAGCACGTTCTGCACACCCGCCGACGTCATGACCGCGCGCACCGCGCCGCCCGCAGTCACACCCGTTCCTTCCGGAGCCGGCTTCAGCAGCACCTTGCCGGAACCGTAACGCCCGAGCACCAGGTGAGCAATGCTGGTCTGCGTCAGGTTCACCTTGATCAGGTTCTTCTTGGCCGACTCAATGGCCTTGCGGATGGCCTGCGGAACTTCCTTCGCCTTGCCCGAACCGTAGCCCACCACCGCGGCCGAAGGATCTCCCACAACCACCAGCGCGGCAAAAGAAAGATTCTTGCCGCCCTTGACGACTTTCGTCACGCGGTTGATGGCGACGACCTGGTCCTTCAACTGAAACGAATTGGCATCCAGCTTCTTGATTATTGTTGGCATTTATAAACCTAGCTTCTAGCTTCTAGCTCCTAGCTTCTAGCTACCATTAGTCCGGGTTGGCTAGCAGCTAGAAGCTAGTAGCTGTTTTTCAGAACTGCAATCCCGCTTCGCGCGCCGCGTCGGCCACAGCCTTCACGCGCCCGTGATACAGGTAGCCCCCGCGGTCGAACACGACCTTGGTGACGCCCTTGGCCTTGGCGCGCTCGGCAATGGTTTTGCCCACGGCCTTGGCTGAGGCCACGTTGCCGCCGGTGCTCCGGTTTTCTTTCTTACCCTCGGCGGTACTGGCGGAAACCAGCGTCTTGCCGTGCAGGTCGTCGATGACCTGAACGTAAATGTGATTCAGCGAGCGGTACACATTGAGCCGCGGGCGTTCCGCGGTTCCCTGCATTTTTTTGCGAATGCGGTCGTGCACGTGTCCGCGCTTCTCGTTCTTCGTGATTCTTGTCAGCATCGCTCTATTTCCCTCTCGACAGACGGAACGCCTGAGATCCTTCGCGAAGAACGCTCAGGATGATCGCGGCGGGCTCAGACGCCCGCCAAACGCGATCACTTCGCTCCGGTCTTTCCAACCTTCTTCTTCAGGCGCTCGCCGGCATAGCGCACGCCCTTGTTCTTGTACGGATCGGGCGGACGCAGCGAGCGCATTTCCGCCGCCACCTGCCCCACCTGCTGCCGGTCGATGCCGGTCAGCGCGATCTTGGTCTGCTTCGGATCGACCGTCGCATCCACGCCCGTGGGCAATGGATATTCAATTGGGTGTGAATAGCCCAGGTTGAACACCACCATCGACTTGCCCTTCATTTCGGCGCGGTAGCCGATGCCGACGATTTCCAGTTCGCGGGTCCATCCCTTGGTCACGCCCTCGACGGCGTTGTTGACCAGAGCGCGCGCCAGCCCGTGCAGCGCGGCCTGCGAATCGTTCTCGCGGATGGCGACGATGTTTCCGTCCTTCTGTTCGATCTTGATGCCGGCCGGCAAAGCCGTATCCAGCTTGCCCTTCGGCCCCTGCACCGCGACCGTGTTGCCTTCGATTTTGACCGTCACCCCTTTGGGGATCGGGATCGGCTTTTTTCCAATTCGTGACATAGGTTCTAAGCTCTCAGCTCTCAGCCTTCAGCTCTCAGCCCAATCGGTCGCTTTCACTGAAAGCTGACGGCTGACAGCTGATAGCTGCTTCTAGTAAATCTGGCACAGCAACTCGCCGCCCACGCCTTCTTTGCGGGCCTGGCGGCCGGTCATGACGCCACGCGGGGTGGTGAGGATGTTGATCCCCATGCCGCCCAGCACGCGCGGAATCTCGCTGCGGCGCACGTAGACGCGGCAGCCGGGGCGCGACACGCGCTCGACTTTGGAGATCGCCGCCTCGTTGTTGGCGCCGTACTTCAGATAAATCCGGATGACCTTGTGGCCTTCTTCTTCCGTCGGCTTGAAATTCGAGATGTAGCCCTCTTCCTTCAGAATGCGGGCAATCTCCAGCTTCAGGCGCGAAGCCGGGATGTCCACCTTCTGGTGCCGGGCCTGGAGTGCGTTCCGCACTCGCGTCAACATGTCTGCGACCGGATCGGTCAACCTCATCGTTTGCTTCTCCTCTTGCCACCCGTTCGCTCCGCGTAAAGCGGAGAACCTGCGGCAGCTTGTTTCCTTACAGCCTTGCCATCTCGCGTCTTGCCATCTCGTTCGTCATCAATTTCCGTGTTGTCAACTTCGTGTTGTCATCCTGAGCGGCGTTCTTTGCCGCGAAGGATCTCTAGCTGCACACAACTCGCCCAGCAGTCGAATCAACAGCCACGCCGGGCGCGCCCTACCAGGACGACTTCGAAACCCCTGGAATCTCCCCCCGCAGCGCGAGCTGGCGGAAACACAAGCGGCAAATGCCGAACTTGCGCAGAAACGCGCGCGGCCGTCCGCACAAATTGCAGCGGTTGTGCTTGCGCGTGGAGAACTTCGGTTTCTTTACGTCTTCCGGCTTCTGATGCAGCCCGACGCCGTCCTTAACTCGTTTTGCAGTTGTCGCCAACGTTAGCTCCTCAACTCACTTCGTAGAGACGTTGCTTGCAACGTCTTCCTCACCATCGTCCGAAATGCTGCCCGCCGAGACGTAGCAAGCTACGTCTCTACGGATGCCTCTATGCCCGGAACGGCATGCCCATGTGCTTCAACAGCGTGCGGGCCTGGTTGTCGTTTGCGGCCGTGGTCACAATCGTGACGTTCATGCCCTTCTGCTTGTCGACCTTCTCGTAAGAGATCTCCGGGAAAATGAGCTGGTCGTGCAGCCCGAGCGTGAAGTTGCCGCGCCCGTCGAACGACTTGGTCGAAACTCCCTTGAAATCGCGCACTCGCGGCAGAACGATATTCACCAGCCGGTCGAAAAACTCGTACATGCGGTCGCCGCGCAGCGTGACCATGGCGCCAATGGACTGCCCCTGGCGCACTTTGAACGCCGCAATCGATTTCTTCGCCCGCGTCACCACCGGCTTCTGCCCGGTGATCTGCCCCAGTTCGTTCACCGCCGGGTCGAGCACTTTCGAATTCTGGGTAGCTTCGCCCACGCCCATGTTCACGACAATTTTGTGCAGGCGCGGAACCGCCATCACATTCTTCAGTTCCAGTTCCTTCAACAGAGCGGGCGCAACTTCCTTCTCAAACTTCGAGCGCAGCCGCGGACGTTCCTTCGCGCTATGCCGCGCCTGGTCGGGCGCCTTCTGCTCCTGCGATTCTTTCTGTCCCTTTTTGTCTTTATCTTTTGCCATGTCCTTCAATCCTTCTCACGAGGAAGCTGTCAGCTATCAGCCGTCAGCTCTCAGTTTCAAACCCTCTGTGTCTACCGATTCGTGAGACTCAAATTTCAGCTCGCTGTTTGCCCTATCGCCACAAGCTGAAAGCTGATGGCTGATAGCTGACAGCTATTTATCCAGCGTCGTTCCGCACTTCTTGCATACGCGCACCTTGCGGTCGCCGCGCTCTTCGTGGCCGATGCGTACCGGCCCGCAGGTCGCGCACACCAGTTGCACGTTTGAGATAGCAATGCGGCTCTCCTGCTCGGCAATGCCGCCCTTGATGTTGCGCTGCGGGTTTGGCCGCACGTGCTTTTTCACCATCATCACGTGCTCGACCAGAATCTTGGCATCGTTCGGAAACACGCGCAGCACGCGCCCTTCCTTGCCCTTGTCCCGTCCGGTGATCACCTTCACGGTGTCGTTCCGCCGGAGATCGACTCGCTTGTTTTCAGTGCTTACAATTCGCATAAATTCGTTGAACCTTAACTTCCGTTAGATAACTTCCGGAGCCAGCGACACGATCTTCAAGAACTTCTTCTCGCGCAGTTCGCGCGCCACGGGACCGAACACGCGCGTCCCGACCGGTTCGCCGGCATCGTTGATCAGCACCGCGGCGTTCGAATCGAATTTGATATAGGTCCCATCCCGCCGCCGGCACTCTTTCCGCGTACGCACAATCACGGCCTTGACCACGGTTCCCTTTTTTGTCTGCCCCTCGGGAGCCGCTTCTTTCACGGCCGCCGTGATTATGTCGCCCAGCCCGGCATTCAATCCCGTCGAGCCCCCCAGCGGCAGAATCATCTGCAGCTTGCGGGCGCCAGAATTGTCGGCGACCTCCAGCATCGATCTCATCATCACAGCCATGGCGTCAATCTCCCTAAAATCCTTGTCATTCCGAACCCGCGCAAAGCGCGGGTGAGGAACCTGCTTCCCCCGGCACCAGCAAGCCTCTAGACGACCGGCTCCACAATCGCTTCCGGCACCAGCGCGGACTTGCGCACAATGTCTTTCAGCTTCCAGCGCTTCAGCTTCGACAGCGGACGGGTTTCCTCGATCCGCACGACATCTCCGACGTGCGCCTCGTTTTTCTCGTCGTGCGCGTAGAACTTCTTGTTGCGCGCCACCACGCGTCCGTAGAACGGATGCGCCTTCTTGCGCGTCACTAGCACCACAATCGTTTTCTGCATGCGGTTGGCGACTACTGCGCCCACCACTTCCTTGCGGCGGCCCTGCGCCTTCGTCGTCGTTGTCGTTGTCGTTTCGGCCATAATCGCTTCTCCGTTACTTCTTCTCTGCGGCGGCCGAGCGCTCGCGCTCGCCGAGGATGGTCTTGACCCGCGCAATATCTTTGCGCAAGCCACGAATCTTTTTCAGGCTCTCCGTCTGGCCCATGTTCAGCTGAAATTTCAGCTTGAAGAGCTGGTCGGCGAGCTCGTGCTCCTGATGGCTCAGCTCCACTTCAGTCAGATTTCTGATCTTGTCTACTTTCATAAAATAGCTCTCAGCTTTCAGCTTTCAGCTAAATCAACTGCGCCGTCACTGACGGCTGACAACTGATTGCTGACAGCTTCTTAATGTTTCGCGCCTTCGCGCTTTACAAGGCTCGTGCGCAGCGCCAGCTTGTGCGATGCCAGCCGCATAGCCTCGCTCGCGTCGGTCAGCGTCACGCCTTCCATCTCGAACAGAATCTTGCCGGGCTTCACGACCGCGACCCAGTGGTCGGGTGCGCCCTTGCCCTTACCCATACGGGTTTCGGCCGGCTTCTTGGTGACCGGCTTGTCGGGAAACACGCGGATCCAGATCTTTCCTCCGCGCTTCACGAAACGCGTCATGGCCACGCGGCTGGCTTCAATCTGACGGTCGGTGATCCAGCCGGGCTCCAACACCTTCAGCCCGAAATCGCCGAACGCCAGCGTCGACCCGCGCCACGCCTTGCCGGTCATGCGCCCGCGCTGCTGCTTGCGATACTTCACTTTCTTTGGCATCAACATAGAATCGTCCGTAGAGACGTTACTTGTAACGTCTCGCTCTCACCACATGCTGCACCGGTTGCGCCGGCAGAGACGTAGCAAGCTACGTCTCTACAAAATCCTTAGAATCCGCCCGCCGTCGTCGTTGCTTCGCGCTTTTTCTGCGGCAGAATCTCGCCCTTGTACACCCAGCACTTCACGCCGATCACGCCGTACGTCGTGCGCGCTTCGGTGAAGCCGTAGTCGATATCGGCGCGCAGCGTGTGCAGCGGCAGACGCCCCTGCAGATACCACTCCGAGCGCGCGATTTCGTTGCCGTTCAGTCGTCCGCTCACACGAACTTTAATTCCTTTGCACCCGAAACGCAGCGCCGAATCGACGGCCTTGCGCATCGCGCGCCGGAAGCCGACGCGCTTTTCCAGCTGCAGCGCGATCGATTCCGAAACCAGCTGCGCATCGAGCTCGGGCTTGTGCACTTCCTGGATGTCGACAAAAATGTCCTTGCCTCCGGTACGCTTCTGCAACTCGCCCTTCAGCTTGTCGATTTCCGCGCCCTTGCGTCCGATGATGATCCCCGGCCGCGCTGTCTTGATAATGATGCGCAGCTTGTTGCCCGGACGCTCGATCTCGATCGAGCTGACGCCCGCCGACTTGAGCTTCTCCTTCAGCTCATTCTTCAGCTTCACGTCCTCGTGCAACTGTTTGTCGTAGTCCCGCTCCGCAAACCAGCGCGACTTCCACGGCTTCGTGAAACCAAGCCGGAACCCATAAGGATGGACTTTTTGTCCCATTGCTTCTCCTAAATCAAACCTTTCAATCGCAGCGCGGGCGTCTCGCCCACGGACCAAAACTTTATTTCGCGGCCGCTTTCTTCTTTCCTGCAGTTTTCACCGCCGGAGCCCGCCGCCGGGCTTTCGCCGGAGCCGCTGCCGCTTCACCGCCGGAAACCGTCGCCACTTCGCCATTCTTCCCGCGCTCGGCCAGGACCAGCTCGATGTGCGCAATGCGCCGCTGGTACCTGTACGCGCGCCCCTGCGGCGCCGGACGAATCCGCTTCATGCGCGGCCCGTCGTTGGCTACTGCTCGCTTCACATAGAGGTTGTCGAGTTCGACATCAAGCCCCTTCTCCGTTGCGAGAAAGTTTGCGTTGTCGAGCGCCGACTGCAGCAGCTTGCCCACGTGCGATGCGACGCGTTTCTTGGTGAACAGCAACGTGTTGCGCGCTTCTTCCACGCGCCGCCCCTTGATTAGATCCAGCACCAGTCGCGCCTTCTGTGGCGAGACGCGCAGGTAACGCATTTCAGCTCGAAATTCCATAGTCGTATCTCAGTTCTTGCTTGCTCTTCGCCCGCAGCTCAAACCCCGCGGATCGTTACGCCTTCGGCGCCGCAGGTGCCGCCGGAGCCGCAGCTCCCGGACCACCCGGGATACCTGCCGGCTTCGCTGCCACTTCCGTCGCCGCCTTCATCGAGTGACCCTTAAAGGTGCGCGTGAAGCTGAACTCACCCAGCTTGTGTCCCACCATGTTTTCGGTCACATACACCGGAATAAACTTCTTCCCGTTGTGTACCGCGATCGTATGTCCCACCATCTCCGGGACCACGGTCGAACGCCGCGACCACGTGCGCAGCACTTTCTTTTCGTTCCGCGCATTCATGCCTTCTACCCTCGCCTGAAGGTATGCATCCACGAACGCGCCTTTTTTCGTTGAACGTGCCATAAATTCAGCTCTCAGCTTTCAGCCGTCAGCTTCGTAGCCAACCGCTTCTAGACCGGCGTTCTCTGCCGGTAAGGAATCTGCCTTACTTGCTGCGCCGGCTCACAATGAACTTGTCCGTGCGCTTGTTGTTCCGCGTCTTGTATCCGCGCGTCGGCTGGCCCCACGGGGTCACCGGATGCCGCCCGCCGGAAGTCTTTCCTTCGCCACCGCCGTGCGGATGGTCGACCGGGTTCATCGACACGCCGCGGTTATGCGGACGCTTGCCGAGCCAGCGCGACCGGCCCGCCTTGCCGATCGTGACGTTCTCGTGATCGATGTTGCCGACCTGTCCGATCGTCGCCATACAGTCCTGCGAAATCTTGCG
>JBEKWZ010000079.1:0-8844 GCA_049512555.1 Candidatus Sulfotelmatobacter sp.
GGTACGCGAGCGCTACCGATTTTATTCTTATGGGGATTGCATGTTGGTGGAGTAAGTGCCGCGTGCTCAGCGCGGAGTGCTGACTTTCCAGACATCTTCGAAAGTTTTTTCCGAAGGATTTTCCTGGTGACATTCTGTTCCGAAAACGAACCCTGCCCCAAATCGAAACAGCTCCCAAACTAAATGTACTCCGGTCATGATCTGCGACCGCAAGTCTGACCGATGATGGAACACGTCGCCAGCGCAGCCTGAATTCGCACTTGGGGAGCGATGAGAAGCAAGACAGGCTGCACCATCTCAGACTTCGAAAAGGACAATCGAATGAAAAGGTATGTGTTTTTGATGACGCTATTCCTCTGCTCACTGCCGGGGTTCGGGTCGAACCGACAGCCGAGCCGGTCGAGCCAATTCCACGCCAACAAATCTCAAACCTCGAATAGAGCAGACAGAGCCAAGCGAAACGCAGCCGCGCATGCGCGCGACGGCGTGAAACGTCCGTCGGCGTCAGTACAGACAAGTATGAACACTGCTACCAAAGGACATTTCACAGCTCGGCCGTTCGGCGTGAGCGGCAACGCCAGCGCCGCTACGGTGAGTTTCATTGCCGGCGCCCGGACCGCGTGGGCCGGCGAGGATGATGACGAGACGGAATCGGTGATGGGAGATTTCAACGGCGACGGGAAGATGGATGTCGCGAAAGTGACGTACGTTGCCGGAGAAGGCCCGAGCTATCAGATTTCGGTCCTGCTGGGGAACGGTGACGGCACATTTAAGACGGCGATAGTGACCGCTACTCCGAGCAATGCCGACGATCCTATTCTCGTGGGCGATGTGAACGGCGATGGGAAGGATGACATTATTCAGGTCCACCCCCAGGGAGACAACTGCGACCGGGCCCAGAAATTGGGGGCGCAAGCCGGAGCGCAGGCGCGAGTGCCGCAGGGTGCAAAGCCGCAAACCACGCTGCCGTGCGGGGCGTCGATTGATGTGCTGATCAGCAACGGCGATGGCACTTTCGCCACCGCGGTGAATTACCCAGTGTGGCCGCAGTCGCTGCAGGGCGGGTTGCTAACCGACGTCGATGGCGACGGCAAGCTGGATGTGCTGGCCTTCGACAACCAGACTCCGGCAAACGTGCTCGTGATGCTGGGCAGCGGCACCGGTACATTCGCCACCGCGACGAGTCCGGGAACACTGACCACGAGCGCGCCTAACGGGATGATTTTCGCCGATTTTAACGGCGATGGAAAAATCGACTTTGCAGCTCGCACGGAATCAAACCAGCTGCAGGTAACTCTAGCCAGCGGAGCTGGACTCTACGCTAACGCCCCGGTCAGTCTGGCTACGCCCGACAGCCAATACGGCGCGTGCAACTCCGAATCCGGGGATCTCAACGGCGACGGCAAGCCGGAGATCGTCAGCTTTAACTGCGAGCAGAATACGATCACGATCTACGTCAACAATGGCGACGGGACGTTTGCCACCGGCGTCTACTACAACAACAACAGCGACCAGTATCAGCGGATCTCCGATGGGGCGATCGCGGATATGAATGGCGACGGCAAGAATGACATCGTGGCCATTAACGACGATGCGGGCGACGTCAGTGTATTTCTAGGCCACGGAGACGGCAGCGTCACGGTTGAGCCCCCGAGCTATGCCGTCGGGGGTTATGCCTGGAACACTCCATTGATCGGCGACTTTAACGGAGACGGCATCGCCGATGTGGTCGAGTCCGACGACAATTACAACCTGGTGTATCTGCAGGGCTACGGAGACGCGACCTTCCGGGCCGCCCCCACTTACACTCTGCCCAACAGCTTCGACCAGGGGGCATACAGTTACAGCGTTGCCACCGGGGACTTCAATGGAGACGGTATTCCGGACGTGGTAGTGGGTCAGGTCGGCAACTCCGGCTCCACGGGTGTGACCGTCTACCTGGGCAAGGGAGATGGCACGTTTTATCCGGGGGACAGCTATGGCACCGCAACTGACATGAGCTTCGTGGCGGTAGCTGATTTCAACGGAGATGGCAAGGCAGACATCGCGGCCATTGACCGCGACAATGACGTAGTCCAGATTTTCCTGGGCAACGGGGACGGCACATTCAGTATTGGGGCAGCTTATCCCACCAGTTCGGCCGAGGGCTCGGGTGCCCAGGAGCTGGTGGTGGGCGACTTCAATAAAGATGGCAAGATGGACCTTGCGGTCGCCAATTCCAACAGCGGCGACGTGGGCGTGCTGCTGGGCCACGGCGACGGAACCTTCGCGGGTGCGGTCAGCTATCCGATCACAGGTTACTATGCCTATGACATCGCAACCGCGGACCTGAATGGGGACGGCTACCTGGATCTGGCGGTTACTGCCTATTCAGACGGTCCCGCGGCGGTCGGAATCCTGTTGTCGAACAGCGAGGTTCCGGGCACCTTCGGGACGGCGCAGTTTGTCGCCGTGAACGGGGAGCCTCAAAACATCGCCTTGGGCGACCTGAACAAAGATGGCAAGATCGACATGGCCGTCACCGAGGGAAAAGGGGCCACATTTAGCGGCCAGATCGAGATTTTCCTGAACGATGGAACCGGAACGTTCCCAACCGCGCCGACCGCTTATCCCGCCTCTACTTTTGGTGGGGTAACCGGAGACTCCTACCCGCTCGACATTCAGATGTTCGACATGAACGGGGATGGAAATCTGGACCTGGTGTATGTCAATGACGACTACGGCACGGTTGCCGTGGCGTTGGGCAACGGGGACGGCACCATTGCCGCTCCGGTTGAGTTCCCCACGACCGAATACGTGGAGGGCCTGGCACTGGCCGACGTGAATGGCGACGGCGCCATGGACGTGTTAACCGGAGAGGACGAGGCCGGCGGGTTCAGTATAATGCTGAACGCGAACGGCACCGGAACTTCCGGAAACTACACCTTTGGGGCGCCTGCGCCGAGTGCGACCGTAGCGGCCGGAGCTTCAGCCACCTACGTGCTCAATCTGGCGGGCCTGAACGGCTACACCGGAACGATCACGTTCACTTGCGGCGAACTGCCGACCGGGGCGACGTGCTCGTTCAATCCGGCATCTGTGGTTTCGACCGGCAATATGCCTCTCACGACCACTCTGACCATTACGACCACGGCGGCGGCGACCGCAAGCCTGATGCGTCCGGCGCGTCCGGGGTCACAACCTAGTTCGCAATCTGGCTCGCCGACTCTTCTGGCTAGCATCGGTGGCATGGGGCTGTTCGGCATCCTGCTGGCCGGGACTGGCAAGAAAGGCCGCCAGCGCCGGGCGGGAGTGGCTCTGGCCGTCATGCTCCTGGTGATGATGGTCACGGTCGTAGCGTGCGACAACGACAGCGCCAAGAAGGCGTCGACGAGCACGCCTGCCGGCTCCTACACGGTTGTGGTGACTTCCACCGGAACCGGTACTGCGGCGCCGACGCACAGCGTGAACCTGACGATGATCGTGCAGTAAATCTCGGGTAAGCAAAACGGCCGGGGAAAACAATCCCGGCCGTTTTTTTATTTGACGGCTGATCGCACCGGCGATTACGGCCGTCACTTGTTTGGGGCGGAAGCTGGGGCAAGAATGAAGCCTGAATGGAACGCTCTGAGCCGAAGCCAGGCGCTTGCTGTGAGCGTATGACCCGCACCGGTGGTGAGCATGCAAAGAATCTCGACGCCCTACGCGTCTTCCAGCAAAATTTATCCGTATATTTTTTTCAGCGTTCTGGCTGTGGTTTTCGTTCTGCTGCTGATGAGCGGAGCGTACCAGGCCAGTCCGATATTGCTGGTTGCAATGGGCTTTATGGCGGTCGTTGGCTTCCTCATGACAATCGCCGGCAGGGATTGCGTCGACGAGGTATTTGATTGCGGCGATCATCTGCTGGTCAGGAAATCGGGCGTAGAAGATACGGTGCCGCTGGGCAACATCGTCAACGTCAATTTCTCGAAGGACCCTGAGAATATGACGGCGCGGATCACGCTGAGGCTGGCCTCACCGGGAAAGTTTGGAACGGAAATCACGTTTGCTCCGCCGCCGAAAATGTATTTTCGGTCTCCTCCGAAGAATGAGATTGCGGAGGATTTAATTACGCGGGTGGATCGCGCGCGGCGAGGTTAGCTTGCTGGATCGAGGAGCGGGAATCCGCAGTTCAGCAATCAAAATCTTACGACGATTCCGGCCGAGTAGCGCAATCCATTGACACCGACCGTGGGGAGGTCGACGACCGGAACGCTTTGCCTCTCGTAATCCAGCTGCACAGGACGAATCGAGATTCGGTGCGAGGTCTTGAAGTCCAGACCTCCTCCCACAGACCACAGAAACTTGTTGTAACCCACGGTTGGATCGGCCGACGATTTTTGAGTGACGCCGCCGAACAGAGCATGCGCAAACACGCTCGTGCTGCGCCAGCGCAGCACGTAGGCAGGTCCGAACTGGACACTGTACCGGTTAAGGCTGGAGTATGACAGGGCGGCGTTTCCGTTGTAGCCCGCGGTAAATTGCGCCGAAATGCCGACCGACTTGCTTACAAACCCAGTGAGCGAGGTGATCCATCCGTTCAAGCTTGTGGCAGGTCCGGCAGTATCCGAGCCGCAGCGGTAGTTCGATCCGCAGCCGGGTGCGATCCGCTCCAGCGAATATCCGCCGAACAGCTCGCCCTGGCCCGATTGAGCCGATGCCAACCATGGCAAGGTGAAGAAGACAACCAGAAGAAGCACTATTCGCAAACTCCGCATTCGCCCCTCACTCGTAACCCTCGGATAGATGCTTTTGTGGCTCTAGATGCTCCCGGACTGGCCGGAAGATGTCTGAGCTTGGCAAATAGCGTGTCTCTCTTTCCGATGAAGTACCGAAATTATATCGAGTTGTGCCGGTTCGTAGCTGGCGAAACATCGCGATTGAACTCAGAACCACTTGATGCGCGCCTTGCTTCACGCGCCTAATGCTGCCCGGCGGATGGTGATGCGATATCACCGGAGCGGAGAAACTCAAAGCCGACACGATTCTTGCGAATGCGTTGTGAGAAGTCGGGCGCGTCATTCACCGCGTTGGCGACGGGATTAATATACGCCTGCTCCTTGAGCTCGGGAAAAGGTAGGTTTCCGGCAAAGAATCCGCCGCGATAGAGCATTTCCGGGGCGCGGCCGTTCAACAGAACCCACCACGAGTATCGCGAGCTTCCCGCCGGCATGTGGCCCGTGGCGGCCATGTTGGCGAATATGCCGGTGGTGCAGTTGTTGGTGATGGCATTGAACCATCTTGGGTCGTCGCGCAGACGGTTCGCCTGGAGGAGATACTGAAGAAAGAGATCGCGCGACCATTGTGAGCTGGCAGTCGTGTGGAAGAGATAGACCTTCTCACCGGAACGATAGTTCGTGCGGAGACGGATGAGATCGCGTTCACTGGCAAGCACGTAAATGATGGTGAACTGCCGAAAAAACGAGCGCATGGGCGAATAGCCCTGGCCGGCCTGGTATCGCGCTTCGATCGAGGCCGCCACATAGTCATTGTCGCCGAACTGGAAACTGATGATCGGATGCGCGATCCAGGGCGAACTCCAGTAGTCGACAAAGAAGTCAACACCGCGGATTTGGGACAGAAACACTTCCTTCGTGAGCCACTCGCAGGTGAACTCAGTTTCCTGGCGGTAATAGCAGTGGCGGAAATTGTGGATGGTCACGTGGTCGCCGGCGATTTCGGCCCACGGCGTCCGAGAGAGATTCGACTGCCAGGCGCGATCGTTGGAAGGTTTGAGGGATAGCCAGCAGATCAGCACGATAAGAAAGCCAATGAAACAGAAGCCGATTCTGAAGACTCGGCTTCTTGCGATCGCAAGAAAAAGCGTGAGCACTACCAGATAAATCGCCGGGGGCAGCCATTCTCGGCCAGCGCGTGAAAAGTCAAAATACAGCGCGGCCAGCGCCCATGCGTTGAGGCAAGCCAACAATGACCAAACTGCGGCAATGCCGAACAGCCGTAGAGTGCGCATCAGCCGGTCGGCCCCACAGAGGACGAAATTGTCGCGTAGCTAACCATGCATAGCGGCTAGTTTCCTGCGGGTTGGACAGGCACTTTGCTTCTTCCCCGCCCCGTGCTTCCAAACAGCAAATCGAAGAGCGGCAAGAACACGTTGTAGCGGCTGTTAGGAATGTCGTGATGGCTCATGTGATAAGCGCGGGCGAAACGAAGTCCGGGAGGGAGCCAGCCGTTCATGTGAATGCGCCAATGGATCTCTTCCGTTACGATCAGGTAGACAGCCCAGCCCATGAAAACGCCTGAAAGAGCTCCCTGAAGGCCCAGCCGCGATGCAACCAGGAATGCTGGAACGCCGTTGATAACGAACAAGAGAAGAATATTCAGTGGGGAACTGATCAGCGCCACGTGTTCTGCTTGCTCGGGAGTGCCGATCTGCGCATGGTGCTGGTGATGTTCAGTTCCGAGTGGGCTGCGAGGACGGTGTAGCAGCCAGCGGTGGTAGACGTATTCGAAAGCATCACCCCAGATCAGACCGACAGTCAATCCAAGAAGCCAAAGCTTCCAGTTGGTGGCAGAACCAGAATAGAAGCTCAGCAGCAGCGCAGGTACGGCGCCGCACAAAAGCGCAGCTATTGCGTTCTTTCGCTTCTTGTCACGTCCATGCCGGACGGCGATCTCCGTCAATTCGGTGGGTGTTGGCACGGGTGGAGTCCTTCTATCGAACTATTATAGGGCGGAGTTTTGCTGTTATCTGATCTTCTCTCTGAGCTTCGGAAGACCTAAGGATTTGAGCGCCGGATTAAGGCACTCGTTTCGCAAATATGTCTGGAAGGGGGCCTCAGCCCTCAGGGGCTAAAGCCCGTGTATTTATTGGCTGCGAGCGGCGCGGCTTGAAGCCGCGCCCTTTCAAGGCAGGAGCACGGGTGGACGAGACGCCCGCAAGGCAGCAGCACGCGTGGGCCAGACGCCCGCAAGGCAGCAGCACGGATGGACGAGAGACCCGTGCGGTCGGGGCGCGTGCTCGCCGCCGGCCCTGAGCGGGGATGCTACTTGATGGCGAGCGGGATTGGGTAATACTTCTGGATCATTCTTCCGGTCATTAATCCACCTTCGTATTCGGGGATGATGACTTCGTCGGCGCCGGAGCTGCGGATGGCGTTGGCGTAGCGCTGCTGGCCAGCGCGGGTGATGATTTTGATTTTCGAATTGAGCGAGCGGGCGGTGACGGTGATGTAGAGGTTGTCGGCGTCGTTGTCGATGACGATGCAGATGCCGCGGGCGCGGGCGATTCCAGCCTGCAGCAGGACGTCGTGGCGCTTGGCGTCGCCTTGAATGACCGGAATCTTATCGGTCAGCAATTCGCGGTAGAGGCCTTCGTTGGTTTCAATTAATACGAAGGGGATCTCCAGGCGCTGCAGCTGGTCGACGACGGTGCGGCCAACCTGGCCGTAGCCGCAGATAATGAAGTGGTCATTCAGGCGATTGACGTTGACTTCGTTGACCATGGTTCTCCAGGCCTCCACGCCGTGACGGCTGAAAATGGTGAGCAGGACGCGCTCGGCGATCCAGATCTGCAGCGCGAAAACTCCTGCGTAAACGAATAGTGAAAAAATCTTGGTGGAACGGTGGACTGTGCCGTATTCGATGGCGTGGGGATGAATCACCCAGAACAGAGCATCGAGGGGGCGGAGACCTTCGACGCGGGTGTAGAAGACGACACACACTCCCAGGAACGCCGCCAGCACCAGCAGCGGCAGCCATAAGCGCTTTAGAAATACAAGGAGGATGCGTCCCATAGGATTTCGGTGACGGCGGCCTTGCCTTTGGAAAAAGGCGACAAGTATATCAATCTGGCGGGGAAATCGACATGAATTATTCCGATGGGGCGGAGTCCTGTTGGCGGGGTTGGGACTTCCGTTAGGGCCAACGTGAGGGGTCAGATAGCGGGGTCTTCGCCATCCGACTCTCCCCTTTGGTGTTTCTGCAGAGCTTCTTTCAACCTTCCGAAGGCTGCCTCCAAGCTGGTCCGTTGGCTCCCTTCCTGTAAATTAGCCGTTTCTGCTAAGCCCTCGTCGACCTGCCTCTGAGCCAATTCGAATTGGCCTTCCCGATAAGAGATGAGAGCTTCTACAAGAAGCCGCCTGGGGTTGGGCTTGCCCGAATTTTCTTGCGCCAGCCAGTGCCGCGCCAAGTCAGGACGCTTTTGCTGCAGCGCTTGGAAACGGGCGGCCTCGATGGTGAGTTCCTCTCTAGGATCCGCAGTAACAGATGAAGCTGCGACCAGACAGTTCTCCAGGCATCGGCCCGCCAACTCGTGGTCTTTCGCAGCCGTTGCTTTGTAAAAGGCCAGCCAGTTCGTTGCAACTTGCTCATCCGAGCCATCGATGATCTGAGACGATGGTTCGAGGCTGCTATCGGCCATGAAAGCCTGGTGCTTACCTCTCCTCGCGTCGGCAGAGAAAGTCAAGAGCAGGAGCATGCGGTCCCTTCTCTTCCTTGTGAAGAGGAGAATCCAGATCTTCAACCCATCCAACATTTGAGTCCTGGCACGAGCGGGAAAGAGGTTGACCAGTCCCATGAATGTCGAACCCAGGAAAATAGCCAACCCGACCGCCGCGGACAGGGAGTTATTTCGGGGCATGATCTTGAAAGCACAAAACGCGGTGATCAGATTGGCCGCGGGCCCAGCAGCAAAGTATAGGCAGTAGCGCCATCTGAGCCCTGTCCCCGAGACTGGCCTTGCCAGGGTCAGACCGCTGGCGAGGTCGTGCCACGTCCAATGCTGGGTGATCTTGCCTGACCGGTCGATTGTGAGTGGGCCGACTCGGATGTAATTGAAGCGGAACCCGACCAGCAGTCCCCCGAGCA
>JBEKWZ010000080.1:0-8769 GCA_049512555.1 Candidatus Sulfotelmatobacter sp.
GAGTACCACCTGAGTCACGCCGGTGCGGTCGCGCAGATCAATAAAAATCAGGTTGCCGAGGTCGCGCCGCCGGTTCACCCATCCCATGAGCACGGCTTTCTTGCCGGCGTCCGCGGGGCGCAGCGTTCCGCACATATGAGTCCGTCGTAAATCTCCTAAGAAATCGAGCAAGGTATGTCCTTACAGTCAGAATTGCGGCAGAATGCCGAAACACAGGATTATAAACGCTCTTTCCTGTCAGGGACTTGCGGGGAACTGGAAATCAGCTTGACGGTTCGCTCGAATCAGAATCAAAAACGCCTGCCGATGCCCTCCCGGGTATTCCAACTCCACTTCCTGCATCTACTATGAGTAACATGTCCGAAGCCCGCCGTTCCGGCGAAATCCCGCAGCCTGTGTCTGGTCCACAGCTTCTGGTCGAGCTGCCTTCATGGCCTCGTGTGTTCTTCGGCAACCTGCGCGACCTGGTCCTGCCGCGCCGGCTCCCCCGGCTCGAACTTCAATCGGCACCGGCGCCGTTCTGGCCCGACGTCTTTGTGCCGCGGCGTCTGCCGTGGAAACGATTCATCGAGTCCAGCGCTTATCACGCTGTCGCAATCGGGCTGCTGATAGCCCTCACCCGTTTCTTCGCGCTCCAGCCTCAAGTGGTGGCGAGGCCGGTCTTCGACCACACCCAGGTGATCTACTACCAGGCTTCGGAATATCTTCCTCACCTCGATACCCGCAGCGAGCGGTCGGCGCAGCTGAGGAAACCGGATCCGGAGTTTGCCCGCCAGCCCATCATTTCCGTTCCTCCGGAGGCTGACAACCGATCTCAAACCATAGTGGTACCCCCGAGCGTCAAATTGAAACGCGACCTTGCGGTGCCGAACATCGTGGCATGGTCGGAAAAGGTCGAGAAGCCGCGGCTTGCGATTCCTCCTGTCCCGTTGACCCCGGCCGCCGAGATCACGCGCATCGCGCCTGAGATGCAGGCTGCCGTGGTGGGTCCGCCCCCGGACGCTTCTCGTCTCACGCATCGCCAACAGGCGCCTGCGCTGCAGAGTGCCGTCGTGGCTCCGCCGCCAAGTGTCGAGAATGTATTGGCTCGTCCGATCGGCGATCTGAATATCGGACGCAGTTCCGTGATCGCCCCCGCGCCCCAACTGCAGGTCGCGGAACAGCGTACCTTGTCAGGATCTCGAGGGTTCGGCGCTGGTCCGCAAGTCGTGGCTCCGCCTCCGTCGGTTTCCGCCGCAGGATTCTCACGGGCGTCTTTTGGGGAGCGCGGCCGCGTGATTGCGCTGAACCTGCATCCTACAGTGGGCGCGCCACCAGACCCGCCGCCCGGGAACCGCCGCGGTGCTTTCGCCGCAACTCCCGAAGGACACTCCGGAGCCTCGGGCTCGGCCGGTGCGAGCGGAACCGGGAAGAATGAGAGCGGAAGCGAATCTTCGGGGAAGGGAAGCAGCGACATGCCCGCGGGACTCTACGTTGGAAACGCAGGGACAAAAGTGGCGTCCGCTGCGGGCGATCCCGCCAAGGTTTCGACCAGTTCGGTCAACCCGAATCTAGTGACGAGCGTGCGTCCTTCCCGCGTGACCAGCGCGCCATCGCGTCCCATGAAACCTGACAGCGCGGCTAACCTGTCGGAAGCGGAACGAGCTGTTTTCGGCAACCGCAAGTTCTATTCCGTCACGCTCAACATGCCGAACCTGAATTCCGCGAGCGGCAGTTGGGTGATCCGCTTCGCCGAACGCGATCACGATTCAGGCGACCAGGATTCGCAAAATCATGATTCGAACTATCGTGATTTGAACAACCGTGATTCGAACAATCACGATTCGAACAATCACGATTCGGACAACCGCGGTTCGAAGAATCACGATGCCAACGCCCCCGCGGAGGATCTCTCTCAGCCCATGGCGACCCGCAAAGTCGATCCCGCCTACCCTCTCCAGCTCATGCGCCAGAACGTGGCCGGGACGGTGATCCTCTACGCGATCATCCATGCCGACGGAAGTGTGGGAAATGTGCGCGTCCTGCGCGGGGTCGATGAGCGCCTCGATCGATTCGCCAGCCAGGCGGTCGCGCAGTGGCAGTTTCAGCCCGCTACAAAAAACGGCTCACCGGTCGATGTTGAGGCGACATTTAAGATTCCCTTTCGACCGACGCGAGCAGGCGCGAATTTCTAGAGGCCCGGATGTGGTTTGCCAGGCCAGCTCTGACCGGCCAAATTCAAACCCACGATCAGGTTTCAAAGCCTCAGTTTGAAGGGATCGTCAGGATTGGGAAGATCCGTATCTCAGCGCGCGGCGCCGCGTCGCTTTTCCAGTGCTGCGTATATCGCCGGGTCGGTACAGACTTCGTAGTAGGAGCGCTCGGTCCATCCTGTGACGGAGAAGTCGGCGGGATCGATGCGCGGAATACGGCTCTCGCGTACGACAATGTTACGGAAGATGTCTTTGTCGACGGCCACGGTGGCGCTGAACAGCTTGTATTCCCCGCGGTCGGAGGCGAGCGAGGCGGGAAGCCGCACCTTCAGCGGTTCGAGCGTTATTTCCTGTTGCAACTTGCGGAAGGCGGCTTCATTCATACGAATGCCGCCCAGATTGAAACTGATAATCACATCTTCCGGATTGCCGTTCTCGTCCAGTTCCGCTGCCTGAAACGCATATACGTGGAACGGCCCGGCCTTGGGCTCCATGACCTTGCGCGCCCGCTTGTTGCAGGAAGAGAGCCGGTCGCTTTCGTTGAGCGCCTCGGAAATCATAATCTGATGCTCACCATCCATCAGGTAGAGCGGCGCCGACTCCTGCAGCGTGATGCCCAGGCCCAGCTCCAGGCCTGGCATGCTGGAACGCTGCATCAGTTCGTTATACCCGCGCACGATTTCAATGATTTCGCGGGCCAGGACGCACATGCGGCTGACCGCCAGTCCGGGCTCGCCTTCGCGCTCCAGAATGGCCAGAATGATGGCGTCGCCTTCCAGAAATACCTTGCGCGCGCCGTATTTTTCCAGCAGCTTGTTGACCGGATCGTAGAAATTCAGGCTGAAGTACGATGCTGGATTAAGACCTTTCTCCATCATCGTCCGTGTCAGCCGCGTCGAGTCGCGCACGTCGGCCTTGAGCACCACGTGGCGCAGCACTCGTTCTGAATCCGTCTGCCCTTGCTCTTCGGGAAGCAGAAACTCGTAGAGCGTTCCGTTCACCCGCGACAGTTCCTGGAGGCGTTCGTTCGTCACCAAATTGACGGAATCGAGGGCCGCATTCAAAACTTCCAGCCGCCGCAAGTCGCGATGGTAGTGAAAGAAGTCTCCCAGGAATCGCGCCGCCACTTTCGCGCGCTCGGCCCCGCGGCAACTGGCAACCTTCGCCACCGCCGCATAGAGGCTGTTCGGCGTCAGCTTGCCGTGCTCCTGAATCATGCGCTCGACCCGGTCGCATTCGGTGCGGTCGGTGAGCGAACTTTTCAACTGCTGGGGATTGATGCGCGGCGCATACTCGCCCAGCAACGGAACCACGTAGTACGAGGCGATCACGTTTTCCATGACCTGCTCGTCTTCCAGCAGCCGCACCCAGGCTGCCAGCCGTTCCTGCTGCGCCATCCCCTCGTCAGAATCCTCCGGCGTGCCCGTTCCCACCAGAGAGCGCGCGTTCTCCGGGACATTCATCCACGAGTCGAGCGTCTCGGCGCTTACTTCCTCGCCATACTGCGAGCGCAGGAATCCCGAGACCACTTCCCGCATCCGGCCATAGCGGTCGGGATCACGGTCCCAGTTGCCTAGCATGACGTAATGTTCGGCGCACAGGTAATCGTCGCGGCCGTCTTCAGAAAAGAGCAGCCGGTTCAGAAATAGCGGATATGTGAAGTAAGTTCCGCCGGCGGTCTCTTCGCCAAAGAGTGACCGGCGGGTGCGCGCCAGCGTGCTCTTCTCCACTTCGCGCAGGGTCTCAAAGATTTCCTGCCCGGTTTTTCGCAGGATGATTCTCTTGCGCACCTGGAATTGCGCCAGGCGCTCGCGGTACTCATGCGCCTTCTGCTGCCGCATGTTGTCATAGGACTTCAGCAGCACGCGGCAGCGCTCCAGCACCTGCAGGAACTGCTGGTTCATTTCCGTGCGCAGGAATTTCGTGACTGCCAAGCGCGCCAGCAGATCGACCGATAGCTTGAACTCTTTCTTGGCTCGATTGAGCGATGCGACCTGCACCTCGGTCAGCGCCGGCCTCCAGTCAGATGGATCAATTTTTGGCCGCGCCCCCCTGCCTGCCTGGTTTCGCATCCACGACGGACCCTGGGTACTCTGTGGAGCTTCCGCCGAGAGCAATCCTTCCAACTCGCCGTGGCGCGCGATCAAGCGCGCAATCTGTGCCCGCGCCAGTTCGACAAACCGTGGGCTTAGCACCACATCGTGCCGCAGATTATCGACGCCGACGCTGAGCCCTTCAAGAGAAACGAAGGGCGTGGACGCAGCCAGATTTGGGGGCGCCGGTTTCTCCGGCGCTCCACCTAGTCGAAAAATAGGAATTCTCGGCATCCTTGGATCAGGAGTATTCGGAAGTTGCTGATTTCAAACGGACATGTCGAGGTTAGCATGCAGCAAGCCGCCGCTAAAGTTACCTAGGTTACCGCTCTTAAGCTATGGTTTTCGTTGGTCTTAGGCAAGATTGCAGGCAGGAGCAACCCGCAAAGTCTCCGCGTCTATTTGCTTGCGATGTGACACATTACGTGCCACAATTGAGGTATGCCATCCGTGAACATGCGCCAGTTGCGGGACACCCGCCGCCTGAAGGAATTGTTGAGCGCCGGCCAGACCGTGGAACTCCGCGAACGTCAGAATGTGATTGCTCGCATTGTCCCGGCACAACGCCAGGCAGAGCCTGAGCATTTGCCTGACTTCGCCCGGCGTCGCCAGAGAATCTTTGGAAAGCGAGTCTTGTCGGGAGCGGACCTGGTGATCGAGGAACGCGGGCGCTTTTGAGCATCTCGAGTATTTACGCAGACACAAGTTTCTTCGTTTCCCTCTACCTGCCTGATCGGCATTCGGGCGAGTCGGAACGCCGCATGGCGTCGAGACCGAGGATCTGGTTTGCTTCGCTCCACCGTGCGGAATGGATGCATGCGATCTCGCAGCATGTTTTCCGCAAGGAGATGAGTGCTCTCGAAGCGAGACGCGTACAGGCCGAACTGGCACGCGATCTGGGAAGCGGGCTCTGGCTCAAGGCTAACTTGCCAGAATCTGTCTGGGAGACCTGCGAGGAACTGGCCCGGCGGCACGGTCCGCGCCTTGGCATGCGAACTCTAGACAGCCTGCACGTTGCCGCCGCGCTGGAACTAGGAGCCAAATCCTTCTGGACCTTCGATGAGCGACAGGCCAAGCTCGCTGCCGTAACTGGCCTGCAAACATCCTGACTCGAGCGCTCATCAGGAGCTACTGGCTTTTCGCGCGCGCCGCCTCGAACTCATCACCCTTCTGCCATTCGATCCGTTTCAGCTGGCTCGCGGCTTCCCATCCCAGGGCAAATCCGAATCGCGCCATGGCCGAGTCGCCAACGAAATCCATCTCCGGGTGGTACTCATCGCTGGGCTGGTGATAATGCTTTTCCACGTACTCGTGTTCCTGCTCGAGTCCCCAGGCTTCGGTGTGCCCCTTGTACTTCATCCCTTCGTTGATCGAGAAGGCCGGAACGCCAACGCGCGCCAGGCTGAAGTGATCGGAGCGGTAAAAGTGTCCCGCCTCCGGCAGCGCGTCCGCGCGGATCGCCAGCCGGAACTCCTTCGCCGTGGCTTCGACCGCTGGATAAAACGTTGTCCGCTCCGCCCCGGAGACTTGCACTTCCTCCGGCGCTCCCAGCGGCTTCACATCGTCATAATTCAAGTCGAGCGTAATCTTTCCGGCCGGAACCGGGGGATGCTTGCCCAGATATTCTGACCCCAGCAGCCCTTGTTCCTCGGCCGTGACTGCGGCAAACAGAATCGACCGCCGTGGCTTCTGCGCCGCAGTCCCGAAGGCGCGTGCCAATTCGAGCAGAATGCCGCATCCGGTGGCATTGTCGTCGGCGCCATTGAAAATGTTGTCGCCGGGCATATCCGGGCGAATACCGAAATGATCGTAGTGCGCGGTGTAAATGACGGCCTCACCGGCCAGGTTGCGGTCCGAACCCGGAAGAATTGCGAGCACATTGTTCGATTCGAAATTTCGAACCTTGCTTACCATGTGCGCCTTGAGCCGCGCCCCCAGACTCACGGGATGAAACTCGCGCGTCTGCGCGTCTTTGACCATCTTCTCGAGATTCATGCCGGAGGCGGTGGCCAGCCTGGTCGCCACGTCGAGATGGACCCAGGACGCCACTTTCAGCGCCGGACCCTCCAGCTTCAGAAACGACTTCTCGCCGGAGTTCGAATTCCGCACTACTTCCCACGGATAACTCGCCATCTCGGTCTGGTGGACCAGAATCACTCCCACCGCCCCCTTGCGCGCTGCCTCTTCATATTTATAGGTCCAGCGGCCGTAGTAGGTGAGCGCCTTGCCTTTGAAAAATTTCGGATCCTCCGACGGCGGCTCATTGACCAGCATCAGTAGAACTTTGCCACGCACATCGAGGCCCTTGTAGTCATCCCAGCCGTATTCCGGCGCCTCAATCCCATATCCCACGAAGACGATTTCCGCATCCACGTCGGACTGCGGCTGCTGGGTCTGGTCGTAGGCGACGTACTCGTCGAGCGGCTTCAAATTCATGGTCTCGCCCTGCTTGGGGACGACAGAGAACTGCGTATCTGGCAGGGTCGTGATCCCCACCAGCGGCACTTTCTGCATATACGTCCCGTGGTCGCCGGCGGGCTTCAGTCCGTACTCGGCGAATTGTGTAGCGATGTATTCCGCGGCGATGTCGCCCCCGCGCTGCCCCGTTCCGCGACCCTCCAGCAGATCGTGCGACAGGTAGCGCACGTGCCAGCGGATGTGCTCCGGCGTGATCGTTTCCAGAGCCACGATCGCGGTTCCCGGCAGCTTCACCGAAGGCGTGCTCCTGCCACCCTTCGCGCCACTTGCGCCGCCGGCCACAGCTCCGCCTTCGGCCCATACCAGCAAGCTCGCGCACACGATCAGACACGCCGACGCAATTTTCAGCATTCCCCGCATATATATGCTTTTTCTTCCACCAAGGGGCGCTCGGTTGGAAAGCTTCTTTTTTGTGAAAGTCTGCAAGGATTGTAATGGAGGTCCCGCACCCGGCTCCATGAGAAGTGTGGAATCCGCAGCACGAGAGTGCAACCACCGCTGGAACAGTGGGCACTCCCGGACGTGTCCGGCTGCGCAGATCTATGCGGAGAAGGGCTTGTGTGGGGACGGGCGCCCTCGCCCGTCCGCCGAGCGGAGCTCGGCTTGGTTTATCCGCCAGACTGGCGGCTAGTTCTTCGACCCTCAACCGGCGCGGAAGTCACGCACGTCTTCTCCCGCCTTGAACATCGCCGTCGGAGCCAGTTTGCCCGCCTCCGCCACCCGGCGGTTGATCTCCTCAAAGTCCGCCTTGAGCCAGCCCACGCTTGAAACTTCTATCTCCCCATCCTGCGCGATCCAGAAGATCGTGGGGACATTGGTCAGCCCATAGGCATTCGAGGCCAGATAGGAACGAGAGTCGTCGAGCAACACCGGAAACGTGATGCCGAATTCCTTGCAAAACGCCGCGGTCTCTTTGGCGTCGTTCTGAGAAACCCCAACCAGGGTAACGCCCTGTCGCTCGTAGGCCTTATAAAGCCGCTCATAAAACGGCAGCGCATACTGGCACGTTGGACATGAGACCTTGAAAAATACGAGAACCACTGCGCTGCGAGACAGCTCGTCTTCCAGCGAAAACGGCTTCCCGTCTGACGTCCTCAGCTCAAATTCCGGTGCTTTTGCTCCCGTACCCAATGCCGCCATCAATCCCTCCTTGCCGTTCACCGAGACACACTTCACTGCCAGCCCACTGAACCGGTGCAACGGCCCGCCTTCATTTTAGATGACGGCGCGAGCGGTCCGGATGGGGAGCAAGGATTTCTGCCCTTCGCAGAATCTTTCGCGCCAGACCCGTCAGCGCAATCCGCGACAGTTTTTCCACCTGGATCCATTTTCCTTCAACCTTCGGTGGCGCATATGTGCGCCACACCCCCACGGTGTAGTCCGTCACGGTAATCGAATGTTTGAGCGTGATGCAGACGTCGTTTCCCCCGCCGCGCGTCGCTTTTGGCTGCCGCGTTGCCTTTGGCTGGCGAGTTGCTTTTGGCAGGCGACCTGCTGTTGACGGGCGAGTTGCTTTTGGGTGGCGCAGCGCTTTCAGCGCTGCGATTTCACCTACTCCGTTGGAACGGGCTTTAGCCCCCGAGGGATCGTCCACTTCGGGCAACTCCCACATCCCTGGCATCAGCCGCGCGTCGCGCGCCCGCTGCACCAGAAACACTTTGCCCCCGCGGGAATCGTCAGTGCGATGATCCAGAGCGTAATGAATCTCCCGCTTCTTCTGCCGCGGCGCCTTCTCTCCTCCCGCCATTTCCCCGCGGGTCACGCACAACTCCAGCACTGGACAAGTCAGGCACGCCGGCGACCGCGGAGTGCATACGGTCGCTCCCAGTTCCATCATCGCCTGATTAAAATCTCCGGGACGCTCGCGATCCAGCAGCGCGTTAGATGCCAGCCAAAACTCCTCGCCCGCGAGTCGCCGCCCCGAAACCCGCTGCAGCACCCGCTCCACATTTCCGTCCACGACCGCGACCGGCTCACCAAACGCAATGCTGGCGACGGCCGCCGCC
>JBEKWZ010000081.1:0-8694 GCA_049512555.1 Candidatus Sulfotelmatobacter sp.
GCCGGATTCGCGGGAGCGGGCTTTGTCGACGCGATAGAAGCGCTCGAAAAGCCGGGGAAGGTGCTCGCTGGCGATGCCGGCGCCGAAATCCCGCACATAAAATTCGGTGCCCCGGCGGGCGGGACGCGCGCCCAGAAGGATGCGTCCGCCAGTTCGGCCGTACTTCATGGCGTTGTCGATGAGATTCGAAAAAACCTGGTGGATGGCTTCGCGGTCGGCACGCACCGCCGCAAGAGTTTCGACCGAGATATTCTTGCCGCTCGTTTCCGGCGTGTCCAGACCTACGATCTGCAACTCGACTTCCTGGTTGCGCGCGATCTCGCGAAAACTTTCTTCGGCGTCGTGCAGGAGTTCGATAGGCGGCACGGGCTCGGTATCGAAGCGGGTTTCGCCGGATTCCACGCGCGCCAGCGTGAGCAGGTCTTCGGTGAGACGCGCCATGCGGGCGGCGTTCTTGCGGATGATCTCGAGAAATTCGCGGTTGGGCCCGCCGTTTTCGGAGCTGAGGTCGAGCAGAGTTTCGGAGTAGCCCTGAATCGAAGTCAGGGGAGTGCGAAGCTCGTGGGAAACGTTGGCGATGAAATCGCGGCGGGTTTTCTCGACGCGCTCGGTTTCCGTGAGGTCGCGGAGCACGGCGACGGCGCCGCCATCGGGCAGAGGCGCGGCGGTAACATCGTAGGCACGGCCGGGAACGATCGACGTGGCCCGGGTGGTCTTGACCTGTTTTGAAGTCGTGGCGGCTTTCACGGCCGCGAGAAAATCAGGGTCGCGAATTGTTTCGACGACTGGAGCGTTCAGGCGGGTGTGCTGCGGGACCAGGCGATCCATAGGCTGATTGGCCCACTGCACCAGGCCATCGGAACTGATGGCGATGACGGCGTCCTGCATGCTGTTGAGCAGGGTTTCGAGCTGGCGCTGGCTTGAACGTACGGCGGCAAAACTGCGTTCGACCTGGCCGGCAGTTTTGTCGATGGCGGCGGCGACGCGGCCGATTTCATCCAGCGGAGAATCTTCGACTCGCGCATGCAGGTCGCCCTGCTCGATGCGGGCCGCGACGTCGACAATGCGTTCGAGACGGCGGGATGTCCAGACCGACGCGCTGGCCGCAATCACCAGTGCGATAAACAAGGCCAGCGCCGATCCCCAAAGCAGCCGCTGGTGGACCTGTGCCTGTACTGCCTCGACATCAGAAAGTGGATAGGCGAGGCGTACTGCGCCTCCTGAAATTGGAACCGCGACATAGAGAAATGGCACGCCGAGGGTAGCGCTGCGACGCTCGCTCTCGCCAGTCTTGCCGGCGAGAGCGGTGGCGAACTCCTGGCCAAGGGGCTGGCTCTCTAGGGAAGCGGGACTGAATTCGGAGTCAGCCAGCACTTTTCCGGAGGCGTCGATGATGGTGGCGCGGGCGCCGGCGGCCTGGCCCTCCTGCGCGGCGATTTCGGCGAGAGTGTGGTTGCGGTCGGTTTCGACCCGGTGTGCGAAGAGCATCGTCTTCTGTGTGAGGTTGCGCTCGATCTCGTTGCGCATCGACGATTCCCAGGCGCCGCTCAGCATGACGTCGAGGATAGTGGCAGTAGCGGCGATCACGATCAGGAAGACGGCCAGGAGTTTGAAGAAAATGCGGTTCTTCACGTTCGCGTCGTTCTCCAGACAGCAATGCGGATCACGCTCCTCATTTGGGGACCTCGAAGCGGTAGCCGGCGCCGCGCACGGTTTTCAAGTAGCGCGGGTTCTCGGGGTCAGGCTCGATTTTTTCGCGGATTCGGCGGACGTAGACGTCGACCGAGCGTGGAGTGACGTAAGCGGTATCGCGCCAGACGGAGTCAAGGAGATGGTCGCGGCTGAAGACGCGTCCCTTGTGGCGGGCGAAATAATCGAGTAGGCGGAATTCGGTGGCGGTGGTGGGCACCAGGTTTCCGCTCACGGTGAGGGTCATGGCCGAAGGATCGATTTCGATTTCGCCGACTTTCATGGGGCTGGGCGGAAGCGGGCGCTCGAAGCGGCGCAGCACGGCCTTGACGCGGGCAACGAGTTCGCGCGGGCTGAAAGGCTTGGCGATGTAGTCATCGGCGCCGAGTTCGAGACCGAGCACGCGGTCGGCTTCGCTGCTCTTCGCGGTCAGGAAAATTACGGGCACCGAGGCCAGGCCGGGCGTCTGGCGAATCGTGCGGCAGATCTCCAGTCCATCTTTCCCGGGGACCATGATGTCGAGCACGAAAAGCGCGGGGCGCTGGCGTTCGGCGTCGGCGAGCACGTTGGCGCCGGTGGGATATACCCGCACCGTGAAGCCTTCATTCTCCAGATGATGGCGGACGAGGCGGGAAATGTCAGGATCGTCTTCGACGACGAAGAGGCTTGGTTTCACGGGATCATTGTAACGAAGGCAGTAACGAGTACCTAGCGCGGAGTGGAGAGTTTCGAGAAAGGCGTGCGGGAAACTTCGAAAATTTACCGGATATTCACAATCAGGTTCCCAGATTCGTCGAGATAGAACTGTTTGCCGGGCGGAATCACCGTTGTGGCGCTGTATTCGGTGACTATGGCCGGGCCGGGATATTTTTGGCCGGGGCGGAGATCGCCGCGGGAGTGGATTTTTGTTTCTTGTTTCTTGTCTTCGAATTGGACTGGGGCTTTGAGCGGGGGAGGCCCGCCGAGCTTTGCTCGGCCTGGACGGGCGAGGGCGCCCTTCCCCCCATGGTCCATCTTGATTCGCAGCTGCGGGGATTTCACGATGCCTCGGAGGCGGAGGGTGACTAGCTCGACTTCGCGGGTGGGATGCGAGTAGCCGTAGCGGCGGTGATGTTCTGTTTCGAAGTCGCGCAGAAGATTTTTCGTGAAGGGAAGGTTGAGTTCGTATCCCTGGCCGCGATAGCGGAGGTCGACGCTGCGGTGGCAGTGCGGTTTGTCTGGCCACGATTCGCGACGAAAATCTGCGGCGGCCGTTTTTTCGAGGGTGGCGAATTCCTGGTTCAATTGCTCGGTGGGAATTTTCTTGGAGACACGCCACAGGACCGTACGGGAATAATCTTTTACGACGTCGCTCGCGAGAATGCCGAGAGCGGAGAGCGCGCCGGGTAGCGCGGGAACGATGACCTGCGGGATGCTCAGGGCTTCGGCGAGGGCGCAGGCGTGCAGGCCTCCGGCGCCGCCGAAGGCGACCAGAGCAAAGTGGCGCGGGTCGCGGCCGCGCTCGATGGAGACGACGCGGATGGCTTTCTCCATGGTGGCATTGACCACGCGGATGACGCCGGCGGCGAATTGATTGAGCGTGAGCCGTGAGCCTTGCTGCTTCAGCCATTCTCGCGTGACGCGGCGGGTGCGATCGAAATCGAGGGTAAAGTCTCCGCCAAGAAAGCGCGTGGGCTGCAGGCGGCCGAGAAGAAGATTGGCGTCGGTGACGGTGGGCTGCAGGCCGCGGCCGTAGCAGATGGGGCCGGGATCGGCGCCGGCGGATTCGGGGCCGACGCGCAGAACGCCGGCAGCGTCGAAGCGGGCCAGCGAACCTCCACCGGCACCGACGGTGTGAATGTCGAGCATGGGGACGGCGATGGGGAGGCCGGCGATCTGCGCGTCGGTCGCGGTTTTGATTTCGTTTTCGACTAAGGAGACGTCGGTAGAAGTGCCTCCCATGTCGAAGGCGATGGTGTTTTCAAAGCCGCTGGCACGAGCGGTGGTGAGGGCACCGACTACGCCGCCGGCGGGACCGGAGAGCACGGTGCGGACGGGTTCGCGGGCGGCGGTGGAGAGTGCGGTGATGCCGCCGCTGGATTGCATGACGAAGATGCGGGGGCGGCGTGTCTCGGGGGCTGAAGCCCCGTCCCTCTCGTGACTTTTCGCGGCGCTAAAGCGCCGCTCTTCCACGTTGTCGATGAGCGTTGCGGCGCTGAGGCGGTGTGCCACTCCACTGCCCTCGCTTTCCGGGTTCGTTTCCCTGACCTGCGCGGGCGGGGCGCCCGCGGCCACATGGGAAGTGCTTCTGGCTAGAGATCTCGCTTCCAGATTTTCCAGGTAGCGCTGCATCACCGGTTGGAGGTAGGCGTTGATGACTACCGTCGAGATGCGCTCGTACTCGCGGAATTCGGGGAGGATTTGGTGGGAGATGGAGAGCGGGACGGCGAGCGAGTTTAACGCGTCGGCGGCGGCTAATTCGTTTTTCGGATTGGCGAAGGAGAAGAGGAACGAGATCGCGATGGACTCGGGCTTTGCGGCGGCGAGTTGCTCGGCGATGGCGTGCAGTTCTTGCGGAGTGGGAGAGGTGAGGATTTCGCCGTCCGCGGCGGTGCGTTCGTTTACGCCGAAGCGAAGATGCCTGGGGACTAGCGGCTCGATGCGGTCGAAGAAAAAATCGTAGAGCTTGGGGCGGGCCTGGCGTCCGATTTCGATGGCGTCTTCGAATCCGGCGGTCGTGACCAGCACGGTGCGCGCGCCTTTGCGTTCGAGCAGCGTGTTGGTGCCGACCGTGGTGCCGTGCAGCAGGATGAGTTCGCGGTCGCGTTCTTGCTCGGGCACAATTTTACGGAGGGCTTCGACGATGGCTTGCGACGGATCGGCTGGGGTGGAGAAAACTTTGAGCATGCGCAGGCGGCCGCGCTCGAGCCAGACGCAGTCGGTGAAGGTGCCGCCGGTGTCGACGGCGATGCGGAGTGGTTGAGGGCGGCGGGGCATGGGGAAGAGAGAAGAGAAAGGGTAACACTCCGGGGAGAATCCAGGGCGAAGCTTGTCGGTTCAAGCTGGTTCTGGCTGTCATGATTTAGCGCGGGGCTGAATGCGCTGCGTCGAACCGGTGCGGCTACACTCGACGCAAAAACCTCGCCTCGCTGCGCTTGGCGGGACGGGCGAAGGCGCCCGTCCCCACACATGCTGTACTCACACATGACGTGGCCACACATGCGGTCCGCGCACACGGCGTCCCGTGAATTGCTTATTTGCTTGCTACTTTAGTGTCAGCCTGGGGATGCGGCAGAAGATCTTTTGCGGGCAAACTTGCGTCGAAGACCAGGTTGAAGAAGCCAACCATCATCTCGTCGGAGTTCTGCTGTCCCCAGATCACCGTCTTGGTGGGATCGGGATTCTCGGGGTTGTCGGGTGAGTTGTCGTAGTGCGCAGTGCACTCGATTTTTGTGCCTTTGGGCAGAGTAATAGGCGCGTCCAGGTTGTACCAGAGTTGCCAGTGCCAGTTGTAGGCGGGAACTTTCAGCAGCGTCTGCGTCTCACCAGTGGGGAATGCCAGACGATATTCAAAGTCCTTGCCGCGGGTGTGCATGTGAGGGTGGAGGGCCACCAGCCTGACTTCTCGGGGAACTTCGAAGGATGCATCCACGCGGTAGTTGGGATCTCCGGGAGGAATCTTGAATGTGCCGTTCACGGCGGAGAGCGTCAAGACGCGCTCTTTCGGCTTCTCTTTGGCGAAGACTATTCCCAGCCTGGTTTGATCGGTCGTGGCCTTGCCGTTAGGCGTGTAGTGCACTTCGAGGACGATGTCAGACCCGGCTTTGATCAGTTTGGCCTGGCCGGGCTGCAGGATTTCAGCATTCTGACCGGGAGCGTAGCCGACCAGGAAATCGCTGGGGAGCGCGCTGGTGTCGTTCTTGTCGTCCTGCTTTGGAGGAGGAGCTTCGAAAAAGACTCCCGTCTTCTGGCCTTTGAAGTAGTTCGATCCGGGCTCGCGGATATAGGCAATGATGTGATGGACTACGGAGCGGTCGGTGGGGCGCGCTTCGGCCGCCTGCACCCACTTGTCTTCGGTGAAGCCGGTGGGCAGGATCACATATTGATACTCGACCATGCCGGAGTCAGGAACGGAATAAGGGTGGGGCAGTTCGAAGATTACGTCGGGCTTGGGAATGCCCCAGCCTTCCACGAAAGTTGCGGGGGCGGGCATGTCCGCGGGATCACCCTGCGGAGTGCCGGAGTTGGCCCAAGCCAGGATGGTGCTGATTTCTTTCTCGGTGAGCGAGCGGTCATTGGCGAAGTGTCCGATGGCGGGATCCGCGAACCACGGAGGCATTTGCTTCTGCTTCACGGCAAGTTTCATGGCAGCCGCCCAGGGGCGCGCCTGCTCGTAGGTCATCAGCGAAAAGGGCGCCGCTTCGCCGGGGCGATGGCAGGTCTGGCAATGCTTTTGCAGAATTGGGGCGACATCTTTGGTGAAGGTCACCGGGGGATTGAGAGTCTGGCAATAGGAATATGCGCACAGGCTGATGGTCGTTATTAGTGTCAACGTCTGTGCGATCGTTGAAAGTGTTCGGCCCATGAGTTTTTTCCCTCGGAGAGATGTGCTTACGCTTTGAGGAGAGAGTATACCGTGATCTGGTGCGGCGAGGTCACTATTAGCGGCGGTAAGAGTCAAAGGCGCCTCGCTGGCCCGAGGCAGGCAGCGGAGGGCTGTCCTCACATGGATCGTGGTGGCGTACGGGACAGCAGGTTCCTCACCGCTGACGCGGTTCGGAATGACAAGCATTCTTGCACGCCGACGACTCTTATCCCTTGGTGGTGAAGGCCAGGGTCAGCAGAGTTTTCTGCTCGACCTCGTGGGCTTTGCTGCTGCCTGTGGCGGGGCTGGCGCCCGAGCTGCGCTTTACGCTCAGCACCGGGCGGCCACCCGAAATGCGCTTCAGGCGCGGGAGCATGTTGAACATGGCGCCCATGTTGGCGGGCTCTTCCTGCACCCAGACGATGTCGGCGTTGGGGCCGTGGCGGTCGAATTCGGCGACGACTTCGTTCTCAGGAAATGGGTAGAGCTGTTCTAAGAACACGATGGCGGTGCTCGTGTCTTTTCTCTTCTTGCGTTCGGCACGAAGTTCGTGGCCGATTTTTCCGGTGCAGATCAGGATTCGGTCGGCTTCTCCGACTTCGGTGTCGGGGATGACGTTTAGAAAATTCTTGTGGGTGAAATCCGCAATGGGCGAACTGGCGTCGGGATGCCGCAGCATACTCTTCGGCGTGAACACAACGAGTGGCTTGCGCCAGTGGCGCAGGGCCTGACGACGGAGGAGATGAAAATACTGCGCGGCGTTCGAGGGCTGCGCGATCTGAATATTGTGTTTGGCGGCGAGTTGGATGAAGCGCTCGATGCGTGCGCTGGAATGTTCCGGTCCCTGGCCCTCGTAGCCGTGCGGCAGGAGCATGACGACGCCGGAGAGCAGGTTCCACTTGGCTTCTCCGGCGCTGATGAACTGGTCGATGATGGCCTGGGCCACGTTGACGAAGTCGCCGAACTGGGCTTCCCACAGGACGAGCGATTCGGGATAGTCGCGGCTGTAGCCGTATTCGAAGCCGAGGACGCCGGCTTCGGAAAGTGTCGAGTTATAAATTTCGCAGCGGGCCTGACCGGGCGCGATGTTTTCCAGCGGCACGAATTCGTTTTCGTTTTCGATGTCGATGAGCACGGAGTGGCGCTGGTTGAAGGTGCCGCGGCGGGAGTCCTGGCCGCTGAAGCGCACGTGGGTTCCCGATTTTACGAGACTCGCGAACGCCAGGGCTTCGGCCATGCCGTAGTCGACGGCGCGCTGGCCGACCCCCATCTCGGCGCGCTGTTCGAGCAACTTCTTTACTTTCGGGTGGATGTGGAATCCGTCGGGATAGGTGGTGAGGCGAGTGGTGAGTTCGGATAATTCTTCGGGCGAGAGTCCGGTTTCGACTTCATATTCGGGCCGATACGCGCCGCCGTAATAATTGTTCCAGTATTTAGGCAGGTCGCGCATTAGCGGCTTCTGCTTGATGCTGCCGGCTTGTTTCTGCGCGGTTTCGAACTCGGCCTTGATCGCGTCGGCGCGAGATTGCGCGTCGGTGGCGCCGGTGTCGTCGGCATAGATTTCCCACAACGGCGGATGCTCTTTGATCTTCTTGTAGAGAAGTGGCTGGGTGATGGTGGGGTCGTCGACTTCGCTGTGGCCGTGACGGCGGTATCCGATCAGATCGATCACCACGTCGGTGCCGAACTTGTAGCGATATTCGGTGGCCATGCGGGCGACGCGCACGACTGCGTCAACGTCTTCGCCGTTGACGTGGAAAATGGGAATCGACTGGCGGCGCGCGATGCAGGCGGCGAAGCGCGTGGAGTGTTCTTCGGTATAGCTTGTAGTAAATCCAAGCAGGTTGTTGACGACGACGTGAATCGTTCCGCCGACGGTGTAGCCGGGAAGGTCGGCATAGTTCATGGTCTCGGCGAGGATGCCTTGTCCGGCGAACGCGGCGTCGCCGTGGACGAGGAGCGGGAGATATTTTTCGCGCCCGCCTTCGCCGGTGCGGTCCTGCTTGGCGCGGGTGCGGCCGACGGTGACGGGGTCGACGGCTTCGAGATGACTGGGATTCGAGACCAGGTGGATGTGAACTTTTCCGCCGCTGTAGGTTTTGTATTCGCCGGTCGCACCCATGTGATATTTCACGTCGCCGGAGCCGAGCACGCTGCGCGGGTCGACGTCTTCAAACCCGGCAAAAATTTCCTGCGCGGGGCGCTGGGCAACGTGGGCGATCACGTTGAGGCGGCCGCGATGGCTCATGCCCATCACGAGTTCGACGGCGCCGAGGCGAGAGCCGGTGTCCAGGACTTCGTCGACCAGCGGGATCAATGCGGTGACGCCCTCCAGCGAGAAGCGCTTGCTGCCGAGGTAGCGCTGCTGCATGACCTGTTCGAAGATGTCGGCGCGGATGAGCAGGTCGAGGATGCGGTGCTGGGCTTCTTCGGTAACCTCG
>JBEKWZ010000082.1:0-8645 GCA_049512555.1 Candidatus Sulfotelmatobacter sp.
CAGGCCTTTCATGCGCCCGTTATTCGTGGCGTCGAGGGCATGGAACTCGCATGCATTCTCGAGCGGCATGGCTCGAATGCCCAGAAGAAATATCCTGAAGTTCGAGTGGCGCGCACGCTCGATGAAATGCTCTCCGACAAGACGATCGGCTTGGTGGTTGTAGCCACGCCGAACGATTCGCACTACTCCTATACCAAGGCCTGTTTGGAAGCCGGACGCCATGTGGTCGTGGACAAACCATTCACGCCGACCATGGCAGAAGCCGAGCAACTGGTGCGGCTCGCCGCCGAGCGCGGCCTTCTGGTCACCGTGTATCAGGACCGCCGATGGGACGGAGAGTTTCACACCATCAAGGAACTCGTGAAATCAGGCGCGCTGGGTGCGGTTGCGGAGTATGAAGCGCGCTTTGACCGCTTCCGCCTCGAGTCCAAGCCCAGCGCCTGGCGTGAGAAGCCGGACCACCCGGCAGCCGGCGTGCTCTGGGATCTGGGCCCGCACTTGATCGATCAGGCTCTCGTTTTATTTGGCACGCCGGAGTCGATTTGGGCCATGGCATTCTGTCAGCGCAGCACCTCCCGGATCGACGACGCGTTCGACGTGCACATGGAATATCCGCATCTGCGTGCGACTTTGCGGTCGCGAAGTATTGCCTACGCTCCCGGCCCGCACCTGCTAATCCACGGAACCGAAGGCTCCTTCATCAAGTACGGAATGGATCCGCAAGAGGAAATCCTGCGAAGTGACCACTGTCCCGACGGCCTGGACTGGGGTGCAAATTGGGGCGTTGAATCGGAGGATCGCTGGGGAACTCTAAGCCGCGTGGGCGGCGAAACGCGCAAAGTGAAGACCGCGCGCGGCGACTATCGCGGCTACTACGCCAACGTGCGAGATGCGATCGAGAAAGGTTCTGCGCTGGATGTAACGCCGGAACAGGCGCTGCGCACCGAGCGCGCCCTATTGCTGGCGCACAAGAGCAGCCGTGAAGGCCGCCGCGTGCTGTGGACAGAAACGCCGGAATGAGAACGCCGGAGTAAGCACCGGCGGTTACTTCTTTGCGGCAACCATGATGACGAGAACCACCGGCAGGTAGAGCACGGAGGCATGTAGCAGGCGTCCGGGCAGGCCCTTCGCGCTCGAAGTCGCCAGTTTGCCGGAGTGGTAGAGCAGGAAGGCTCCGGCCACGCCCATGCCGACGCCATATAACCAGCCGGTGCGATTCATCAGCGGAAGCATCGTAGCCAGCACACAGAGCACGGAGAAACCAATAATCTCCGCGTGTGTGAAGCGCGAGTCCCGATCGAAGTCGGGCAGCATGTGATAGCCGGCCCGGCTGTAATCTTCGCGATACATTAGCGCGATGGCCAGGAAGTGCGGGAACTGCCAAAGGAAGAGGATGGCGAAAAGAAACCAGGCCTGGCGGTTGATCGCGGCGGAAGCTCCCGCCCAGCCGATCAGCGTGGGCATGGCGCCAGGAAACGCGCCCAGCAGCGTGCAGAGCGGCGTTTTGCGCTTGAGCGGCGTGTAGACCAGGAGATAAGAGAGTAACGTCGAAACCGCCAGCGCCGCCGACAGGGCGTTCACGGCCACCAGCAGATAGAGGCCTCCGGTCACGCTCAGTAGAAGACCGAACACCAGCGCTTCACGGCTCGACAGCCGGCCCGAGGGCAGCGGACGATTGGCGGTACGGCGCATCTTGCCGTCCCACACACGCTCCATCCACTGATTTAGAGTCGCGGTTCCGCTGGCCACCAATAGCGTGCCCACCAGTGTGTTGATGAGGCCGACAATCCGGAACGGTCCACGCGACGCCAGGTAATAGCCCGCCGAGGTCGTCATCAGAATCAGCAGGTTCACCTCGGGCTTGGTCAGCGTATAGTAGTCCCGCAGCTTGGACTTCAGCGTGGGAATTGAGGCGGCGGTTGTCATCATGTTTGTCGCTGACATTATCTACCAGTCTCGGCCGGAATCGTTTCGGTCGTTCTGCGCTTCTAGCGTCTGCGCTTCTTCCGACTCTTCTTCTTCCGTCCGCCTCACCTGATTGCGTTTCTTATACACGACAAAAATCATACCAATCGATCCGAGAGTGGGAGGAACGATCATAACCAGAATCCCGCTCTTCAATGCCTGAATCATTCGCGAGCCTGAGGAGGCCGCCTGCGTGTAGCAGAGCGCGCAGCTTTGCGAAAACGCTGGCACTGGCGCCAGCAGAATGATGAATGCCGCCAGGGTAATCCCCAGAATTGCTAGTTGTCTCCAAAACCTCAATGTTTGCCTTTCCCGAAACGCGTCTACTTGGCCCACGGAACGCCGTCGATCAGGCGGTAACTGTCGGTCCATCCATATTGCATCCCCAGGATTACGGCCACTGTGAAAATCAGGACGAACCACTTGAGTCCGCGATTCTCCCACAAATGCATGAAAAACAAAAGCGCCAGCGCCGCCTCAAGGCAGGCCACGATCAGCATGCGCACAAACATTTGGGATGCGCTAATGTCCTGATAGGCAATGAAAAATTGTATCCCGGCCAGAGCCAGAATGCATACGTAGACGATGAGGTCTTTCCCCATTCCGTTAGTCTTCGCTTCGGGGTTAGTCATAATTAGTTTGCTCCAGGTAGTTGCTCCTGCCTCTTTCGGTCGGCCCTGTCTTCTCTGCGCTCAGTGGGCCAGATTCAAAAGATAGATCAGGGGCACCACGAACATCCAAACCAGATCTACAAAGTGCCAGTAAAGGCCGGTAATTTCCAGGTCGTCGGCTTTGTAGCGGCCGCCCTGATAGCGCAACGCCACCACAATCAGGGCGATCACCCCGCCGGTGACGTGCAGCAGGTGCAGGCCGGTAATGCTGAAAAACAGTGAACTGAACAGCGGCGTGCCCCACGGATTATGGAACAGCGTCGCACCTTCGCCAATCATTCCCATCCATTCCCGAACGTGCAGCACGGCGAACAGGATTCCGGCCACGGCCGTGATCAAGGTCCAGCGAACCGCTCCGGCCTTATCGCCTTTCTCCGCCGACCGTACTCCGATGAGCATGGTCAAGCTGCTGGTCAGCAGGATGAAGGTCATCAGCGCCACGTTGGTGATGCTGTGGAATGGCCTTGGCCAGTCGGGCGTGGCGTTGCGGATAAATCCGTAGGCGACCAGGCAACCGGCAAAGGTTGCTGAGTCGGCGATGATGAACAGCCACATCGCCATCTTCTTCGCCGGAACCGAAAATGCCGGTCGTTCCATCAGAGCTGAGTGTGATCCTATCGTCACGTCCGCTTGGCTCACGGGGCCTCCTATCGAATCAAGTTCGAGTGCAAGTGCTAGAGCTTCATCCACAGCAGCAACAGCAGATACACCCAAAGCGCGTCCATAAAGTGCCAGTAGTATGCGGTGGCGTCGAGCGTGCTCTTTCGCAGAATGGACCGGTTCAGCCTCGAAATCACTCGCACCAGCCCTCCCAGACCGCCGAGCACATGGATGGCGTGGATCGCGGTCAGCACGTAGAAAAATGAACTATTGGGATTGGTGTTCAGGAAAAGTCCCTGGGCGCGCAACTGCAGCCATGCCACGTATTGTCCAGCCACAAAGAGCAAACCTAGCAACAGAGAAATGTAGAGCCAGAGAGTGGGCTTGTCGGCTTGAATATTCGCCGGCGACCCTTTTTGTCTGACCATGAAGGCGCCCAACTGGCGGCGCGCCATCTCGAGCGCGAAGCTGCTGGCGAAGAGCACCAGCGTATTCAGATAAAGAATTCGCGGCAGGGTGAGATGATGCCAATCCGTCGCGCCGCCCTGGCGAACGATGATGGCGCTGGTAAACGCCGCGAAGGTCATCGCGATGGACGCAATCACGACCCAGATTCCGGTCGAAGCCGGCGGCGGTGAATAATCTTTTACGCTCCGCAACTTCCCATTCGCCGGAGCCAAATCCCGCCCGCCGCCGTGACCGGAACTATCCGCCAGCTGCGGCTGCTCAGTGCGTTCAGCGATTGCTACGTGTTCGTTTGCCGTCGTTGCCATAACTACAGACCCCAATTCCAGTATCGTTACCTCACAATTTCAGCGTTACGCCTCGTCGTTGTCCGACTTCACCTTCTCCGGAGAAGCCTGCATTACGTAATCGCCCACCGAGCTTTCCACGCCATACTGATACGGATCATGGAAGACTTCAGGAAGCTTGTCGCCGAAGTTATTGTGCGGCGGCGGAGTGGTCGGCGTGCTCCACTCGAGCGAAGTCGCCTGCCACGGGTTGTCGGTAGCAGGCTCGCCTTTGAAGCGGCTGTAAATCAGGTTGTATAGAAAGATGAGCTGCGCCGCACCGGTCATCAACGCAGCCACCGTAATGAACTTATGCAGCGGAATGAGCGGCTGCATGTAGTCCGGCGAAAACGCCTGGTAACGGCGGACATTTCCGGCTAACCCAAGATAATGGAATGGCATGAAGATGGCATAAGCGCCGACGAAGCTGAGCCAGAAGTGAACCTTGCCCAGGGTTTCGTTCATCATGCGGCCATACATTTTGGGAAACCAGAAATAAGTTCCCGCAAAAATTCCGAACATAGCCGCGACGCCCATTACCAGGTGGAAATGTCCGACCACGAAGTAAGTCGCATGCAGCATGATGTCGATCGAGGGTTGCGCCAGGAAGAAGCCGCTCACCCCGCCGGCGATGAACATCGAAATAAATCCCAGCCCGAAAAGCGACGCCGCGTTGATCCGTAACTTCGCCCCGTACAGACTGCCTAGCCAGATCAGCACCACGATCGTCGAGGGGATCGTGATCACTAGCGTGGGGAAAGAAAATGCCAGCGACGAAACGGGATTCATCCCGCTGACGAACATGTGGTGGCCATACACCATGTAGCTGAGTACGGCCAACATGCCCATGGAGTAAACCAGCACGCGATGGCTGAGCATCGGCTTGCGCATGTTGGTGATCAGAACATGGGAGACGATGCCCATGCCGGGCACGATCGCGATGTAGACCTCGGGATGGCCAAAGAACCAGAAAAGGTGCTGCCAGAGCAGGGTCGACCCGCCCGAGTGGGGCTGCATCTGGTCGTTGATGACGATATTGCTGGAGACGAAAAAGCTGGTGCCCGCAACGTGATCCAGGATGAGAAGAATGCAGGCCGGCATCAGGACGGCGAACGCGGTCAGGCCCATGCAGGAAGTAATGAACCATCCCCAGGCGCTGAGTGGCAGGCGCCACAGGCTCATGCCCTTGGTCCGCATGTCGAGCGTAGTCGTGATGAAGTTCAACGAGCCTAGCAACTGGCCCACGCAGAAGATGGCAATGGCCAGAGCCCATAGAACCACGCCGGTACCTTCGCCAGGACCACCAACCTCGCCCAACGCGCTCAGCGGGGCGTACTGGGTCCAACCGCCAAGAGTCGGTCCGGTGCCTACGAAGAAGGAAGACATGAGCACCAGGAAGCCTACGAACGTGACCCAGAACGACATCATGTTGAAATGCGGGAAAGGCATGTCCTCGGCGCCGCACTGGATGGGCAAGAAATAGTTGCCGAAGGCCGCGAAGGGCGCCGTGGTGAGAACGAAAAAGACCATGATCGTGGCGTGCATGGTCATCAACTGCAGGTAGAACTCCGGTGTCATCACGTCGCCGGGAGCCCCGTTCTTGGTGAGCAAATGCAGGCCGGGAATGGCGGCGTTCGTCCATCCCAGGTGAATGCGCATCAGCCAGGAAAGAAACATGCCCACGATGGCGGCCAGCAGAGCCATTCCGTAGTACTGTTTCCCGATGACCTTGTGGTCGAGGCTGAAAACGTGTTTGCTGATGAAGCTCGTCGGCGCGTGATGTACAACGGCATCGTGCTTCGCCATATCGTGCATGGATCACCTCAGGAGATCTTGCTGCTGCCTTACCGAGTGCGCAGCGGGCTTCCTTGTTGCAAAGACGCTTACTGCAAAGCCGCCTGCTTTTTCAGCCAATCGTCATAGTCCTGCTGCGATAGCACCGAAATGTAGGCCTTCATGTTGTAGTGGCCGAGACCGCAGAGCTGCGTGCAGACGATCTCGTACCTGCCGACCTTCGTCGCGGTGAAGTGCAAAGTAACGTCCAGTCCGGGAACGAAATCCTGCTGCACCCGCAACTCCGGAACAAAGAATGAATGTCCGACATCTTTGGTGTGCATGAGCAGGTGAACTTCGCGGTTTACCGGGACGGCCATCTGCGCGGTCACGATGTCGTCTTTAGAATCCTGATCGTGGTCCTGGTCGAGGCCGTAGAAGTTCTGCGTAGCTTCGCTGATCTTGTCAGGGTGAATGGGGCCAAACTTTCCATCCGGCCCCGGATAGCGGAAGTAGAAGGCGAACTGCCCTGCCTGCACTTGAATTGGCATGGCATCGGCGGAAGGTGGAGTCAGATAGACATTGGCCCAGGCTTTGACGCCGAACACGCCCAGTGCCAGAACTTCCGTTCCCACCAGCAGCACGGCCGCCCACACCATGGCCTTGGCGCCGCCAGGGAAATTCTTGATCTTGTCGCCGGGCTTGGGATTGGAAAATTTCCAAATAAAAAATGCCAGAACGAACTGCGAAGCCAGGAACGAGATTCCCGCCTCCGCCATGGTTTCCGACATTTGTTCGTCAATCGGCGCGCCGTGAGTCGAGATATCTTCTGCCATCCACCAGGTGTGCCGCAGGATCGGAATCGCGGAAACAATCGCGATTACCAGGATGGTGACCGCAAAAAATTTTGCCATGGTGTTTCGCCCCTCAGCCTTGCCCACTGCATTTCAAAGCCGCAGGATCTCCCTGCGGCTTTTTGGAACCGAAATAAGAACTCTCTTACTTCGCCGTGAACTTAAAGTCGGCTTTGCCTGGCGCGCCCGCGGCCACCGTTACTTTCGCGGTTTGCGTGCCATACTTTTCCTGCCACGCGGTTACGGTGTAGTTGCCGCTGTCATCCGTAGTCGCGTACGGCCCTTTCACCACCACATACCAGCCGTTCATCCAGGGATGGATGTTGCACTTTACCGGAATTACTTCCGGTGCCTTCCAACTCTTTTCGACCGGAGCGGCTCCGGGCGGCTGCGACTGGTTCCAGGGAATGTTGCCGGTCATGGGATTGGGCAGCGGGTGGATGTTGTGGGTCGTCTGATCGCTGGTTACGACCTTGAAGGTTTCGCCTACATCCATCGCCAGCACGTGCGGGGTGTACATGCAGTTCTTCTGATCGAAGACCGGGACTGCCGTCGTGACCGTCGCAGGGCCACTCCAGTCAGCGATATAAAGCACGACATTCTCCAAGCCGCCGTTGGCGCCGACCACGACTTCTTCCAGATGGGCCGGAGAGCTTTCGTGAGCCTTGTAGCAGTAGGGATCTTTCGACATGTCGATGCCCTTCATGTGCGGAGCAGCGCCGTCGAGTTTCACCGTCCCGGTGATCTTGCCTTCGCCGGCGGCGCTGACCACGTTTTGATTCAGGATCAGCGCTCCACAGCAGACCAGCACTATCGTCGATAGTACTGCCAGATACCTGTAACAATTCTTCATGAGATCCTCCTGATTAATGCCGCGCGAAATCTACGCCTTGAAGCGGCTACGAATATACACCTTGCGTTGTGAATGGCAACCTCGACCTTACTGTTGTCCGGCAGGGGCATTCGGATCCACCGGCTTCAGGCCCAGCTGTTTCGCCATTTCTTTTTCTTTGCTGTTCGGACGCATCAGCGTTCGCAGATAGAACACCAGGTCCCAAGCCTCGTCGGGCTTGATGTTGTCGGCAAAAGACGGCATGGGTGTGCCATCGAGGCCGGTCATGAAAATTCTGTAAATATCGGCATCGGTGTCGCCGCACTTCGGTCGCGATCCTTCGGTGAAGTTGAAGGCTGCGATTGGGCGTCCAAGATCATCCTGCAGAGTCGCCGCCGATGGTCCGTTGGCTTGCCCGAGCACGCCGTGGCACTTCCAGCATTGCACCTTGGCGAAAACATCGCGTCCCGCTTTGATGCGGTCGGCAGTGATTTCGGGTTCCGGCGGGATCGTGATGGGCGTCCCAGGCTTTTCACCGACCCAGCGGGGAGAGAAGTGCTTGACCCAGGCCACCAGGTCGGCACGCTGCTGCTTGGTGAACGTATTCCACTGCGGCATGTTGGAACGGTCAAAGCCGCGTGTGATAGCGTTGAAAAGATCCTCGTCGGTAGGCAAGGTTCCAGTCGGAGTGGAGCGGCACTTGAAGATGCCCAACTGGAAGTCGCGGGGCTGTTGGAACATGGGCGGCTGCATGTAGAAGGCGTTTTCGCCGTTGCCGTCGCCATTGTCGCCGTGACAACCGACGCAATATCGACGGTAGTCCGCCTTGCCGTCCTTGGCATGACCGGTGATGTTTCCGACGTGGCTCTCCATGCCGATGCGTTTCTCAAAATCCGCCGGCGTGAGTTGCGCCCAGCCCGTCATGGGGAGCGCCAAAACCGCAGTCGCGCCCACAAGAAGCGACCATGTCTGCAATCTTGTCCGCATGTTCTATCCCTCTCTAGAAGTCGAAGTCAAAGCCGATCAGGAGTTCGCTGCTGTTCAGGTTGCCGCCAGTTGGCGAGGTTCCGTCCTGGTGCATCCAGTTGTACTCGTTGTGCCAGGCAAAGCCCGCTCGGCTGGTCATGAACGGGTTATAGCGGTAGCCGATGGTGTAGGT
>JBEKWZ010000083.1:0-8605 GCA_049512555.1 Candidatus Sulfotelmatobacter sp.
ATGGACGAAATCGCCGTCAGCTTCTTCCTGATCGGCCGCGACAACACGCTGCCTCTGGAAATCTGGGGCCGCCTGCGCCGCGGCATCACCCCAGAGATCAACGCGGTCTCGACCATCATCTTTGGATTCTCACTGGTAACGATCGTGGTGTGGTACCGTCTGCGGATGAGAGCCGAAGGTTGCGGAGATGTCGGTGGACTTGGCTGAGCCGGCAATGGACCATATGTTAGAGGAGGACGTCTGGACCACTGGCTGAGTCGCGCCTGCGCGTGTCTTAAGGCTGAGCTGCCGCCTCAGACCCCCACCGACATTTCATTGAGCGGCGACGATTCCCCAGTACTCCGCGCCTTGGGGAACGGTTTCTTAGTGTCCTATCTTGTCGATGAAGACGGCATGTTTACGTACGTCCAAGATCGACATCTTCTTGCCACTCACACAGAAGAAAGCGAACTTCACAAATCTGCGATCGGCAATCTCTACACCCTTGCAGAGAAACATCTGAGAATTCAGCCTTACGGTCCTGTATTCGCGGTCCTTATGGAAGGTAATTTCGAAGCCAGCGTTTTATTGCTCGACACTGTTTGGGACATTTCGTTGGCGCAGCATGTTCGCGAGGAATTCGTTGTGGCCGCGCCAGCGCGAGACGTACTTGCCTTTGGAGATTCATCCTCTCCGGAAGCGATCGCAGAACTGAGTGCCATTGTTCGCCGTTTAGAAAACAGGTCGGATCACACCTTATTCAAGACTCTGTATCGGCGCCACAACAAGGTATGGCTGCCGTACCCCACCCAATAGTTAGCCCCGGATCCGGCCCCGCATAGTAAAGTAGTACTAGCCCATCATTTGGAAGGATCCCTTTTTGAGTTCAGGCATTCGCAACATCGCTATCATCGCGCACGTCGACCACGGCAAGACCACGCTGGTTGACGCCATGCTGCAACAGAGCGGCACGTTTCGCTCCAACGAACACCACGTCGAACGAGTCATGGACTCGAACGAACTGGAGCGCGAGCGCGGCATCACCATCCTCGCCAAGAACACCGCGATTTTTTATCACGACGTAAAAATCAATATCGTCGACACGCCCGGCCACAGCGACTTTGGCGGCGAAGTCGAACGCGCCCTCAAAATGGTCGACGGCGTCATGCTGCTGGTCGACGCCAGCGAAGGTCCGCTGCCCCAGACCCGCTACGTCCTGAGCAAGGCACTCGAAGCCAAGCTGCCGCCCATCGTCGTCATCAACAAGATCGACCGCTCCGACGCGCGCCCGCAGGAAGTGCTGAACGAAATCTACGACCTGTTCATCGATCTCGACGCCAAAGAAGATCAGATAGATTTCCCGGTCCTCTACACCAACGCCAAAATCGGCACCGCAACTACCGACATCAGCGGCGGCGGCACCGACCTGCGTCCGCTGTTCGATGCCATCATCAAAACCATTCCTCACCCCAGCGGCGATGAGAATGGCCCACTGCAAATCCTGGTGGCGAACCTCGACTACAGCGACTACCTCGGGCGCCTGGCCATCGCGCGCGTGTTCAACGGAAAAATGCACACCGGCGAAGAAGTCGCCATCGCCAGACTTGATGGCACGCTGCACAAAACGAAAATAACGAAACTGTTTTCATTTTCCGGCCTGAAGCGCACCGACATCACTGAAACCGAATTAGGCGACATTATCGCAGTGGCCGGCGTCGAAGGCATCACCATCGGCGAAACCATCACCGAAGTGGAGAACCCGGCTCCGCTGCCGCACATCGCGATCGACGAGCCGACCATCGCCATGCTGTTCACGGTGAACACTTCCCCGTTTGCCGGAAAAGACGGCCAGTACGTCACCTCGCGCAACCTGCGCGAGCGCCTCGAAAAAGAACTGCTCACCAACGTTTCTCTGCGCGTCGAAGACACCGGCACCACCGATTCCTTCAAAGTGCTCGGCCGCGGCGAACTGCAGCTCTCCATCCTGATTGAAATGATGCGGCGCGAGGGCTACGAACTCATGGTCGGCAAGCCGGAAATCGTCACCAAGCGCATTGACGGTAAGCTGATGGAGCCGGTCGAACATCTCACCGTCGATGTACCCGAAGATTTTGTCGGCGTGGTTATGGAGCAACTCGGTTCGCGCAAAGGCGAAGTCACCAACATGCACAATCATGGCTACGGCCGCGTGCGTATCGAATTCCGCGTGCCCAGCCGCGGGCTGATCGGCCTGCGCGGCCAGTTGCTCACCGACACACGCGGAACCATCGTCATGAACGCGTTGTTTGACGGCTACACCGAGTGGCAAGGCGAAATTCCGCACCGGCTCACCGGCGCGCTCATCGCCGATCGCGGCGGCCCCTCGACTGCGTACGCGCTGTGGGGCCTGCAGGAACGCGGCATACTTTTCGTCGGTCCGGGCGTCGACCTCTACGAAGGAATGATCATCGGCGAAAACGCCAAAGACACCGATCTCGACGTAAATGCCGTCCGCGAAAAGAAGCTGACCAACATGCGCGCCTCCACCGCCGACGAAGCGATTCGCCTGGTGCCGTTCAAGCCGCTCAATCTGGAGCAGGCCATCGAATTCATTGCCGACGATGAGTTTGTCGAGATCACTCCGAAATCGCTGCGCCTGCGCAAGAAAACCCTGCAGTCGAATCAACGCAAGAAAAAGTCGTACGCCACCGTGGAAGAAGCATAAAGAAGAATCGCACCGAAAGATCGAAAAGAAGAAGAGTCGTGAAACCGCGGCGCAAGTCCGAGCAGAATGCCAAACCCAACGCGCCGCTGCGCATGTTCCTCGTTCCCTGCAGTTGCGGGACAACATTCGCCGTAGCCGAGAATTACGACCATCGAGGAACAGCCTGGCGCCGCTATCTCGTCTGCCCCGGATGCGGCAAGCCGCATGATCCCAAGAACCGCCTCCTGCAGATGGGGTTTCACTCCGAGGGCTACTGGAAGGTCGACGAGTGCTAGCTCGTCCACGACCGCGGCGAGCGCCCTTATTCATAGCGATTTAACAGGCCGTTTTCGGAAAACCTGCTATACTGCTCGCCGCATTCGATCTGTTCGCCAGCTCCGGTCTCGATTTTCAGGAACGGTCCTCCGCCCTGCCAAGTCCGCCGAATTGCTCGCACATCCGACAGCTCAATGCAGAGGCAGACGCGTGAAGAATATCTTTGTGGGAAACCTGAGCTTCAACACCAACGAAGACGAACTCCGGCAGCTGTTTGAACCGTTCGGACAAGTGGACCGCGTGAGCATCATGACCGACCGCGACACCGGGCGCTCCCGCGGCTTCGGTTTCGTGGAGATGGCCAGCAACGAAGACGGCGAAAAGGCGATCACGGCCCTGAACGGATCGTCTGTCGGCGGACGCACCATCAACGTCAACGAAGCTCGCCCCAAGACTGAGCGCAGCGGCGGCGGTGGTGGTGGCGGCGGACGTGATCGCGGAGACCGCGGTGCCCGCGGCGGCGGTGGTGGCGGCCGACGCGACCGCTACTAGAAAAACCCTCCCTGGACTATCGGAACTCTACCCCCGAACTGCGCCCCTCTAGCTGAAGCTTCAAAGGCGCCTGTTCATCTTGCGCCTCATCCTGCGCGCGTCCTTCTGCGCGACGAAGCCCGTGAATCCGTCAATCCTGCAGTGCTCTGCCCTCCAGCCTTCCAGTCCAATCCCGTCTTGTTTGCCAGAAAAAAGTTTGCCCCTGTGAGCTAATTTCTGCGTTTTTTCCGTTTTAAGAAGATAGAGCCGGAATCGGCTCGATCCCGCGGGGCCCCGTCGCGCCGGTCTTTACCAACTAGCGCGAACGTTCCCGGCGCAAGCCGGCGTGACCGCCACTCCGAACGGCTTCCAGGGGAGGTTTACACGTCAACCGGGTCACCCAAGGGAGCGTCATTTTTCCGAACTCACGAGCTGAGTCGTCTAGGAGGTTGCATCCATGAATCCTGCCAAGCTGGCCACACACCGTAGCGCATACGGAGACATCGTTATCACAAGAACCTACTCCAACTTCCTCTATAACGTCACCATGACCACGGAGGGAGCCATCAAGGTGAAGCATGGAGACTGGCTGAGCAAGTACTCTGCCGCGATGTACAACGACTTCACTCACATCCATGAATTCGCCCGCATGGATAAAGCCGGCAACCTGAAGAAGATCCAGGCGGTCAATCACATCTTCGCCGGCGAAACCGTTTACCACCTTCCGACCTACAATAAGCTCCATCCCATGGTCTTGGATGAGGTCAACATCACCGCCAGCCCCTACACCGAAGAGCAGGAGAAACAAATCATCCGAGATACCCTGGCAGATGACTACGATCTAGAGGGTGAGCGGCTCGAGATACTTGTGAAGATAGCCCACGTCTATCATCCCAGTGAAACCGGGCTGGAAGTCGCCGAGATCGTTGCAGAGTCAGCCGGCTGGATCTCTGAAGAAACGGCGTTAGGGGCGACTGTCGCCTTCGGAATGACAGCCCTCGGACTGCTTGGAGCCGCTTTGGAAAGCGTCGCGATCGGGATTGAGATCCTCAATGCCAACGACACAGACAAGAGGCTGGCCGGGATGCAGGCTATCTGCTACGCGCTGCCTGCCTGGGCATTTGGCGACCCGATCCCCGGCTTCCCCGCCCAATTGCGACGCAACTTCATGGCCCCAATGGGCCCGGGGACCTACGGGATTCAACGGGTCGAACCAGCCTGGAAAACCGCTGCCGACGCGACTGTTCGCAATCTCGAAGCAAAGGTGCAAGCCAAACGACGAAGCAAGGAAAGCTACCAGGCATTCTGGCAGGCACTGGGAGATTTTGATCGCAAGACGCTGGTCCGGCGTTTGATGGAAGGCCGTGCCGAGGAAATCCGGGACGACATCCAGCAGATGTCATTTATGGGAATGGACCCAGACTTATATCCCAACTAAGAGAGTCCGCTAAACTTTGATCAAAAATTGAAATCTGCGCCGGCAGCCATTTTGCCCTCGACGTTGAAGCCATTTCCCCTGCCATGTAGACTGTAGGCACGCGCCCGTAGCTCAGCTGGATAGAGCGGTTGCCTCCGGAGCAACAGGTCGGGAGTTCGAATCTCTCCGGGCGCACCAGTTCCCTCCCGCTGCGCACTCCGATTTCTCGCCTTGGTTCTTGAGTGCTAGCATGACGGGCGGAGCTTTGCGACGGCGCGAGGTGATCGATGGCCAACCCGAGATTTGAGCTCGATCCGAGTTATCCCGCGAGCAAGTGCTACCGGACTGACACTGGATGGTTTTGGAAAATTGACGTCGTACGCGGCACGTTCGGCAAGTTTTTTCTGACCGATGGGGCGGGGCTGGTCGGTTCCTCAAACGCAGTCTTCATCGTCCCCAACTCCAGCGCTGGATTCATCGGGCAGACCGGACAACAAGCCAGGAGGCCGGTTGAAATATACGGCCTGACCAAAGGCATCTGCTTCGTCGAGTTTCGCGCTCCGGGCTCTCCCGCCGTTGTCGTCTACATGCAGGTGGAAGTCACCGAACTTCCTGGCGATCGGCCGTCGTTCGTGAAGCCGTCGGGGCCCACGGCAGTGTTCATCGGACCGGGTCTGCCCCGCCAATATCAGTTCACTTCCATGTGGACCGTGGGCAGCGGGCCTCCAGAAAATCTCTTCGACCAGACCCCGCTCGGGACGACGCACGTCGTGATCAGCACACACGGCCAAATGAGCGCCAGCGGGATTAACATGTCGATTGCCGGCGGTGTCACCCGATCCAACTGCTCCGCCGTATTCGCGAAGCTGAAATCGAAGGTGACGAGGGCGGGCGGTCCAGCCGTTGAAGGAGTGGTGTGGATTTCCGGGTGCGACGCGGGATCGGACAACGACTTCTGCAAGAGTGCGGCGCAAGCTTCCGGCTTCTATATAGTGGCTGCCGCGATCGTCGTACCCGTGGTTCGGATTCCCGCCGGCATGATCGATTACTTCGAAAGGTCCATGATCAAGTTCTTCGACAACGATAAAGGCGACCCGATGAAGGCTTCCGATTTCCTTTTGAAGCAGAAAGAGCTGCAATTCAGCATTGTTCCCGGCTGATGATTGGCAGGCTTCACCCAGACTGCAGGAATCGAACCGCATCCACGACTTTCTTCATTTATCGTCGCCGCCTCATCCAAACTCATGAATTATGACGCGATCCTGGTTGTCTCCTTCGGCGGTCCAGAGTCCACGGACGATGTGATCCCGTTCCTCGAAAATGTGCTGCGCGGAAGAAATGTTCCGCGCGAACGCATGTTGGCGGTCGCCGAGCACTACTACCACTTCGGCGGCAAGAGCCCGATCAACCAGCAGACGCGCGAATTGATCGCCGCGCTCGAAAACGAACTTGCACAGCACGGGCCCAAACTGCCCGTCTACTGGGGCAATCGCAACTGGCATCCCATGCTGGCGGAGACCTTGCAGCAGATGAAGCAGGACGGCATTCACCGCGCCCTGGCTTTCGTGACCTCAGCATACAGTTCGTATTCCGGATGCCGTCAGTATCGCGAAGACATTGTTCGAGCCCAGGGCGAGGTTGGCGCAGGTGCGCCCGAAGTCGACAAACTGCGCGCGTTTTTTAATCACCAGGGATTTTTAGAGGCAACCGAAGTACGGCTTCGCGATGCTCTGGCTCAAGTTCCAGCGGACGCGCGGCACAATGCTCAACTCGTCTACATCGCCCACAGCATCCCGGTGTCGATGGCGAACACCTGCGACTACGTTCGGCAGCTGGAAGAGGTTCGAAAGCTGGTTTCCGCGAGCCTGGGTGTCACCAATGACGCCTTGGTCTATCAGAGTCGCAGCGGAGCGCCCGGCCAGCCCTGGCTCGAGCCCGATATTCTCGATTACCTGCGTGAAGTGAAGACGCGCGATCTCGCGAGCGCGGTCGTGCTGGCTCCGATCAGCTTCATCTCCGACCACATGGAAGTGTTGTATGACCTGGACATCGAAGCGAAGCAACTCTGCGATTCGCAGGCATTGCCGATGGTGAGGGCCAAGACAGTCGGAGTGCATCCCAAGTTCATCGCGATGATTCGCGAGCTGATTCTTGAACGTACGAGTCCTGGAGCCGAACGGCGCGCTCTGGGATCATTGGGACCGCGCCAGGATGTTTGCGAGGAGAATTGCTGTCCCGCCCTGCAGCGACCGTCCAGTCAACGACCGGGAAGTCCGGTTATAGCCGCAAAGCCTGGCGGCGCGTAGAGAACGACTACAAACTCCATTCGTAAATTTGAAGTGCTTTGAAGGGGCGCGGCTTTCAGCCGCGCCGTAAGGTGGCTGGAATAAAAGCCGGCTTTAGCCGCTGAGGGCGCGCCCTGGCGCACCTTGGTCGCGGAGAGCGTATCGTTCGCGGATCACTGCTGACCTGGATCACAACTGAGACGCGGGCACGCTCGGACGCTCGTAGTCCGTTGCCTTAGGGCGGCCCTCGACCAGATGCATGGTGTCGAGGATGGTCTGCACGACCGGCTCGTTCCCCACGGCCGTGTTGAGCATGACGTGGTAAAGCGAACGGGTGGGCCAGTCGGCGTTGAAATAATGCTTCACGTAGGCCACCCGCTCGCGATCGACGGAATCGACTTGCTCCGCGGCGTCTTCTTCACTGTGCCCCTCTGCCATGATGCGCCGGATTTTCTCCGAGCGCGGTGCGTAGAGAAAAACATGGAAGGCGTCGGGATTCTCGCGCAGCAGATAGGGCGCGCCGCGGCCGACCACAACCGCATTCCCTTCCTGCCCAATCGTGTTCATGGTCTTCTGCATCATTTCCATCATGCAGTCGGCGTCGAACATCTGACTGCCGAGAGCCGCGGAATTGCGTTCGTAACTGCCGCGCCAAAACGATCTCGCGAGCCGGTGCAGTCGGCTGTCCATGCGCTCATCGCAGCGCCTGACGGCTGATTTATCCACGTTGGCCAGGCGCGCAATTTCTTCCGTGAGCAACTGGTCCCAGAGTTTCCAGCCCTGCCGGTCGGCCAGTTGCTGCGCGATGTTGGCGGCGCCGCAGCCGTATTCGCGCTCGAGCGTAATCAGACGAAACATAGCGTTGTTTAGTGTACTGCCATTCCTCCGCCGGGCTTCGACTTTTTCATCAGGAAGACCATCGGAACCATGCAGAGAATGGCCGCACCCAGAAACCAGAAGCAATCGATGTACGACAACATCGCGGCCTGGCGGGCAATCGCACCCTGGATAATCGCGTAAGGCACAGAAGACGATCCCGGCGGCCCGCCCCCGTGAGACTGCACCATGGCGCCGAGCGCTTTCAGTCGAGACTGCATTGCGGGATTGGACGCACTCAAGTGGCTCGACAAATAAGTCAGATGCACCTGGCTGCGGCGGTCGAGCATCGTGGTGACCACGGAAATGCCCACGCTGCCTCCCATGTTGCGAGCCAGGTTCATCAGGCCGGAAGCCGCATTATTTTTGTCGCGCGGAAGAAACGCATAGGCGGCCGTGTTAATCGGCACGAACAGAAATGCCATCCCAGCTGCCTGGATTACACGCGCCATGGCCAGCGTTCGGAAATCGATATCCAGGTCAAAGCCGGTCATGTGAAACAGCGAGAACGACAGCATGAGCAGGCCGAACAACAGAAGCCAGCGCGGAGTGTACCGC
>JBEKWZ010000084.1:0-8533 GCA_049512555.1 Candidatus Sulfotelmatobacter sp.
CCGTACTACGTGGCGTTAGGGCTCATCATTGCTTTTGCGCTGGCGCACGCGGAACGCTTGAACTATCGGGAGATCGTTGGTAACGCACTGTTTTTATCCTCAGCCAAACCGGGCTTGATACAACTCGCGGTGCGTCGACTTTTGCTTGCATCGCCAACTGACCCACTGGGCGCGCTTCAACCCACCAAGTATTCTCTGCTCCAGTTCAAGGACTGCCTTGGAGTCTACTGGTCGCTGTCGGTGGAGGAGCTCTTCTACTTGCTCTGGGCTCCGATTATGCTAAAGGGAAGCCGGCGGGTGATTTTGCTCTGTTCGATCGCGCCTCTGCTGGGGTGCCCACTCCTCCGCGGGCTGGCACACACGACTCCGCACATTCAGGAAAGTATCGGCTTCATCTTTCGGTTTGACAGTTTGGCGGCAGGAGGCTGCGTCGCACTACTGTGCTGGGGATTGGAGAACGGCCGCGTGACGAGGAAAGCCCTCGATCGGGGATTGATTTCAACAGCGATTGTCTTCCCGATTGCCCTGATCGCTTTGGCCGCCATCTGCGGAGTAAGTCGCGGCGTGGATGTGCGGACCACATGGGCCTTCAGCGTTTTCGGCTTCTCGTTGCTTGCCGCATCGTGTGCATCGTTCGTCGGAGCACTTGCCCGCTGGGGTGCTGAGCTTGGGTACGTGTCGTATGTGCTCCGGTCCAAAGGTGCTGTCTACTTGGGAAAGGTGAGCTACACGACCTATCTGATTCACTTGCCGACGTACGTAGTGGTTCAGCTCATGATTATCCGATGGTTCGGACCAGATGCGATCACGTCGAGCCTTAAGCTGGCCATTCTTGCCGGAGGTCTTGCAACGGTGGGAGCAATCCTACTTGCAAGCTTCTCCTGGAAGTACATTGAGGCTCCAATTCTGGGATGGAAAGACAAGTGGTTCCCGGTAAGAAACACAGCACGTCTATTATCCGTCGAGAGCGAGGCCGATCGGTCTGATCCAATTTGCGCCTAGTCAGGGATTTCTCTCCCAAATCTGATCCCCGTTGCTGAAAGTCTGAGCTACGTGGTAGTGCTCCCGAAGATATAGCCGTATGGGAGCTAGATGATTGCCTTCCGGATGGCGCGCTGCATCGTTCTCACGATCCAACCCGATATACCAGCTGACGAAGCGCACATGGTACTTGTCTAGTCCTTCAATGGCGTCCGCGACTTCCTCGGGACGCGTGTAGTCCGTGGGACGCAGGAATGGAATCCGGCCTGCGTTGCGCAACTGAAGCGTGAACGACAGCAAATGATCGCCGAAGAAATAGTCGAGAGGGTGAGTTCGCTCCGACATCCATTTGCACTTTTCGTACAGCAACGGATCGTAGAATGCAGTGCGGCCAGTGGGAAGGTCGAGGTACGCTTTCCAGCGGACTTGCATCAGCAGCGGTCGTGCCATCAACATAATGAAAACCGCGACCCAAGCCGCTTTCAACAACGCCCGGGAACCCCCAGGGAACGACTTGAGGAGCCAAACCAGAATCACAAGTGCCGGGGGCGAAACCGCATAGAGGCGGCTGTAGGCGGGAGCGGACGCGATTGTGAGAAAGAGAAACAATCCAGCGATGTTGACTAGGACCAGCCGGCGGGTAACAGGGGAAGGTTGCTTGCGCATCTTGACCGCGTAGACGACAAAGAAAACAACATAGACGAGTGGAACGATCAAGTGAATCAGGACAAATGCAGGCCCATCGAACCAGGTTGCCCAGGCGTGAAGCTGCGGGCGCCCCGTCAGGTAAACGCGCCAGTTGTTGAACCAGTCTGAGGGGTAATATTTCGCCACGAATGTGACGGTGTAATAGAAGATCTGTCTTGCTCCTACAGTCCACACAAAATATGCAAGACAAGCAGCGATTGTCGCCAGGAAACCTGCCCCAAGAGAGGCCTCTTTCCCTAACAACTCAAGCCAGGCCTCACTCGTCCGAACACGCTCCCACAGCAGGAAGACAGCGAAGCCCACGATGAGGAGGGCCATCGACTGGGTAAAGAAGGTTGCGATTCCCACCAGTGCGCCCGCCCAAGCGAGTCGCGTGGGGGTTCGCGCTTCGAGCAGAATTGCGAGCGCTGCCATCGTCGCGACCAGACTGAACCAGTGATGCGTGGCATCAAGATAGCTGGAAAAAGGCAGAGTGATAAACAACAGGGCCGGCAAGTAAGCCGACGATCCACTTATCAGCTTTTGAGAAACAAAGATGATGAGCCATACCATCGATGTTCCAAGTACAACGAGCATGGCTTGCGGGATCCAGGCGAGCACGCCAAAACACTTGAACAACGCGGCATAGACGACGTCAGTGCCGGGGAAAGTGAAGTGGTCGTAGTCACGATAGATTATTTCGCCATTCAGCATTCGGGTTGCGTCGTGCAGATAAATGGCCTGATCGCCGGATGCCACACGAGGAGTGCTGGGAAGAACAAATACCTGGAAATAAACGAAAATGCACGACAGCGCTACGACAAGGAACGTGAGTCTTGGCGAACTCGTCGGCAACGGCCAAGGTTCCACTGGAACCCTCGTGGCAACCCGGCTTGACGGTCGATCTTGCATCAGTTCGCGCATATGAAGGCACACTAAGGTACGACGCTGAGCTTCGATAACGCGGTGATCCCCAAGGCGCGGCCGCAATCGGTCGCGTAGATCAGACTTCTGGAATCGGGCAGCCACGCGGGGGTTATCGAATTGCAATCGCTGTTTGTAAGTTGGCGCTGTTCGGCAGTGGAGCGGTTCATGACCATGAGTTGCCAGACTCCGCCGCGCTCACAACTGTAGGCGATCCACTGTCCATCGGGCGAAGGAGCCGGGTAACGCGCAGAACACGTAACCGATGTCAGCTCGGCGACGTTTCCGGATTGCGGGTCGACGGAATAGAGACGATATCGCTCTCGCTGCGCTGAACTGAAGATAAGTTCTGCGTCGGGAGAAAACGCCGCTTCGCGCACGTCATACTGAGGCCCGGCCAGTTCGTGGTCAGGATTGGACTGAGGTGTGCCAGCTTGTCCAACAATCGGACGAATCCAAAGACTGCCGCGACCCCGAACTTCGCGAATGTATGCCAGCCGTTCTCCACGCGCCGAAACGACTGGTTGCTGAGCATCGACGGCTTCCGTGGTCAGGGTCCCGCTGTTCGTCGGGACGCCCGAAGGATCAAAGCGAATAATCCGCGAACCAGTTTTTGACGCAACCTCTGCCCAACTGGCAGAACCGTCGATCGTAGACGCTGGATAAAACCAATCGCCGTTGCCTCCATACGAGCTGATCACACCGGCGTGCAAACGGTGAATTTCGTAAGCATCCTGCGCGGAAGTAAACTTCGGAACCAGGGCTCCAAACCAGATGCCGTCGGCGGTTACGACAGGATTGACTGCAATCGCCGAGCCAACTGAAGTGGTTACGCGTGTGGCGTAATTATCGAATTGCCCGGCGAGGTGTCGGCGGTCCAGAACGAATCCTCCCGTGGTCAAGACAATCAGTGCCAGCGCTGCCCAAGCCAGAGAGCGGAACCGAAGCCGGCTCGCGAACGAATCTTCCGCGGTTGAGATCAGAATCCCTAGCAGCGTTCCGGCAAGCAGGACCATGCAAAAGAGGCGGGGAAAACAAAGCAGTGCCTGCCAGCCCTGAGGATTTGCACGGTATACGCGATCAAAGGGGAGGCATGCGAGCGTATAAAACACGACGACCGCTAATGCCCAGCTTGATTGCCTTTGCGCCATAAGGTAGTCGACGGACAGGACCGCCGTCAGAATCAGAATTATGAAATGGTAGGGCAGGGGTTCCGAAGAGAGGAGCAGAAGAAGAAAGCAGTAAATCGCCCATTCCAGCTTTTGCCGGGACGCGCTGGCCCTCCTGAAGCCGATCCCCCATAGGAAAACTACAAGGATCAAAGAGTGCAGAAGCGGATGCAGCAGGGCATACAGAGTCGGTAGATGCGCCACGGGCACGGGGTTAAGTTCAGGCTCAAAGATGAAGAGCCGGCGGAGCAGCGCATTCAAAGAATCCCATGCCGTGGCGTAGGGATCAATGATTTCGCCTCGGAGGCCCGAAGGAAGGATTTCCCGGAAATATATGCGAAAAGCGTTCTCTCCAAAAAGGAGGATGGAAAGCAACAAGGCGCCGGCCATACCGCACACCAGACCGGCCGCCGCTCGCCACTGTCTCCTCACCAGAAAAAACAACAGAAAGAATGCCGGGTATATCTTCATGGCGGCCGCGGCCGCCAATACTGTTCCGGACAAGAAGGGACAATTTCTGAAATACAACCAGGCTGCCAGCACCAGCAACAGCAACATCAATACATGAACCTGCCCCAAAAGAAAGTTGGTATGGAGTGGAGCTATGGCCAGGAAAGTAAGTACACCAATGCGCCGCCAGGTCAGACTTGTGACTCTCTTCAGAACGGCAACAGCCAGAAACAGGCTCCCAAGGCTGATCACCAGCCAACAGCGGTTAGCTTGCAACGGAGGAAGCGACGAGAAAGGCAGAATCGGGAGGATTGAAGGCAGAATCGACGGGATAAAGCCGACCAGAGGGCGCTCCAGTCCTAGATGATCCTTTTGCCGCTGAAACCATGTCCACTCATAGACTCGTTCGACCGGGTAGTGCTCGCGATAAAGATGGGCGGCTAAATAGTAGTTGGCAAAATCGGAATCCAGGTGGCTCCAGGCGGGAATAAATCCCTTGACAGCGAACAAGACGAGCAAAAGGGCCAGCAACACTCTTTCGGTCCACATCTTCCAAACGGCGTGCCGAAGCAACTGGGGAGTCTCGACCGGGCAAATCATGCTGCCAGAGGCTTGCATTGCGGAAGTCCTGTCTTAGGATCGATCTGACCGAACGGACCCTTACACGTCATGACGAGTAAGCAAATGCGCAAGAAATGGCGCTGCGGTTGCCGGATCGCTGCCATAGGTAAGTTGGTAAGCCGGTACAAGCGCCAGAGTCGCAAGAATCTTCGACCACGGCTCTTCGAATTGGTCGTCGTCTTTGAATGCGACGTACTTGGAGAGAGAACTGGAAAACTCACTCTTCGCGAGGCGCACCAGACGTGGCACGGCAGCGGAATCCCTTTCAAGAACAACGCAACAGATTGGCGCTACAAAGCCTGGCAGCGCCGAATCCCGCCTTTGTTTGTCCATATAGAAAAAAGTGAAATCGCAATACGAAAACGTACGGGTCCGAGAGGCAAGCTCGGGCAAGAATTGAATCGTCTCGGGCCGAAATGCGATGGGTACAAAGTCGCCCCAGGCCCGCAATTCGCCGCTTGCCATTTCCAGAAACACCGACTGATCGGCGTGAAACGTGAGCCCGCCCTGGGTGGCAAGGTAGCTCGCCGTGGTCTTGCCCTGATTTGGAGCGCCCATAACGAGAAGACCTTTGGTCCCCGAAGAGACACACGCGGCTGTGATCGGAACCAGGCCCAGGCTACCGCTCGTCATATAAAACAATGTGTCAATAAAAGGGCTGGTGAATCCCGGCGCGTCTCCGAGCAGCCCTTCTGCGACGAACGCGACTGCTTCTCGGGCTTCGAGATCCACTGCTATAAAATTCCTGTGTCCGAATTGGGCAAAGCGAAGTCCGTCGTCGGAAAACGTTGATCTCCGAGGCCAGAGCGGGCTGAACGTTACGTCGGGGTCGACGACAATCCGCCAGTGAAAGCTAGGACTGCCGTTCGGTTCTCCATCATATTGCGCGAACAGTTCAACCATGTGCCTCAGAAGCTTGGAACTGTTGGTCTCTAACCGCACCGAACTACCCATCACCGGGAGGAGCGCAGAATGCGGAAGGGGCACGCAGCGGTGCATCGGGTCGATTCTAGCTATGCCCGCGTGGGCGTGTGCGAGTCTGGCCATCTCTGCTTGCATATTTATTTCTGTCTGGTTTGTTTCTGTCTTGATCGCTGCGGCCTCGACAATACGTTTCATCTTCGCGTTCCGTGATGACGAACTCTTCTCTCGCTCGTTCGTTCGTTTGTCCGTCGTCACACTTCGGCAAGATGACGGTCAATCTGTTGCGCGATCTTTTGCGCGATCAAGCGAGGTGGACCGCCATACTGCAAGAGCCAACACGGAAGCTCGGCTATTCTCTCGATGGTCTCCGAGCGCTTCGCGTCTGCTTGGGGCGACTCTGCCATCAACTCTCTGTTTAACCGGTTCCGCGCATCTGAGGACGAGACCGAAGTCAGCCGGAACTCTGGAGCATCTCCTCGTAGGAGGAAGATCAGCGCAGTGGGACGGCACTGTCGAACGCGCTCTACACCGGCCAGGCGCTCAGGTTCGAGCCAAAATGCTGGGCCTCCGCTCCGCGTATCGGTCAGTCGCTCCTCCCGCAGTTCCTCAAACCATTGGATGGCTCCGGGGCGCAATTTCAGCGGAGTTGGCAGCCCCCAGACACACGGTTCACCTTTCTCAATCGAATAGAACGTGCGGTCGTCGGACAGGAATCCAAAGCCTTGTTGAGAGAGCGCGAGTGCGAGCGACGATTTTCCCGTGCCAGATGGCCCGGCCAAAAGCAGGCCGCGCCCGTTCTTTGCGACACAGGCGCAGTGCAACTCGACAATGCCCGCGGAAGCGCTCACGATTGTAAGCAGCATGGGGAAGATTACCGCTTGCCAATGAGCGAGATCAGCCGCCATCCTTCGCGAGAATCGCCCAATCACGCGATGCGAACGAAGCTCTGCGAGCATAGAACTGCCCTCGTCAAAGCCGGCAAAGACAAGATAGTCCCGCCCCCGCACATACGGCTTCGGCCAAGGCGGCCGCGAAGTGTCGGTATTGTCAACCCAGAAGCGCAGGCGGAAATCGAGCGGGCCTGAAGAATCGACGGCCTGGAACGTGCTGCGCGCAGCGTCGAGTATCTGTTCGGAATTGGTAGACAGGCTACACAACGCACCGGCAGCGACGAAGTGTTCACAAAGCTTGGTCTCGGCATCCTTGTGTAGAAAATCCGGCGGCTGCATAGAGTCAGTCTTGTTCGCGCCACGAAAATCCACTGTCGTGCGAGCGACATAATATTCTTCGAGGCGGGCACACGCCTTGTCACATTCTTGTCAACAACTTGTAACGTTTTGTTGGCGATTTCTAGTGCGGTGCGGCCCACCCGCGTCATGGTCAAGATATCTTCGTCCTCACCAGAACGATCTGTGGAAGTGTGCAAGTCTGCAAGTCTGCAAGTCTGCTTGATGCTCACAGCCATGGGGCTCGCCTTCGCCGACCAATCGAGGAAAGCGAAGGTCAGGCGCGATCGGCCAGTCGGTTGAATGATCACAGCACGGCCAAATTCACATCGCGATTTATGACAGTTTATTTACATTTCCGCGACAATTCCGCTCCGCGCGCGGAGTTTAATTCACTCCGCAAAGCCAATTCTCAAAAGGGTGTCGCATGCGGCTCGTGTCCTCAGATCGCTGGACCCACTGTCCTACAGCTGGAAGCAGCGACAGAGGCTCGACCGCAGCTTTCCCGCCTAATCACAACGACATAGACAAGACGTGGAAGGCAGAGCGACCTAAGCTAGTCGATGGCCGCTTGAAAGCATGCGTCTTCCGAAATTTTTGCAAGCATGCAACCTTCGTTGGTATATCCCACGCTTAGTGAGTGCGAGCGGGAACGAAGGGTGTGTGTTTATTGAACGTCAGCTGAAAGCAAAAGGGTTTAGCTCACAGCACCCTGTAAGTGAGGGGGCGAAGCTACATCCAACCACATCTGCAGGAGAAGTCCATGGGCGCACTTGCAACTTCAACCGCGAACGTATTACGAGGCCCGTTATCCGAGGGCAGCGGAACGAATTGGTACGCACTGTACACTGCTCCGCGCCATGAAAAACGCGTGGCCGATCAGATTCAGCAGCAAGGTGTGGCTTGCTTCCTGCCTCTGTACCGATCGGTGCGCCGCTGGAAAGACCGCCGTAAAGAATTGGCGTTGGTGTTGTTCCCCGGGTACGTGTTCGTGCGGATGGCGTTGCAACACCGGTTGCGAGTGCTGCAACTCACCGGAGCGGTGCGGCTGGTAACTTTTAACGGACAACCCGCGTCGCTACCGGATGCCGAAATCGAATGCCTGCAAAGCTACCTTTCAACATCAGGAAACTTAGAACCGCACCCATACTTGACCGTTGGACGCCGCGTCCGAGTGCGGAGCGGTCCGCTCAAGGGATTGGAAGGCATCATCTTGAGGACGAAAGACCGCTGCCGGATTGTCGTGTCAATCCATTTGATCATGCGCTCGGTGGCGGTCGAAGTGGACGGCGGTGATGTGGAATTCATCGCTTAGATGTAGACGCGCGGAAACCAACACCAATCCGCCAGTTGAGAGAATCCAAATGCCGACTCACCGGACTTTCATTCCTAAAACAATGCTCGGGAAAATTGCACGTTGCATCGTTTTCCTGATCCTTTGCCAGTGGTCGTACGGCCAGACGAATGGATGGCCACGCGCTCAACAAGACCCGCACTCCGGACGTGACGAGGGATCGCTGTCCGATCTTGCCAAGGAGAATCAGAACCAGG
>JBEKWZ010000085.1:0-8531 GCA_049512555.1 Candidatus Sulfotelmatobacter sp.
GATACCAGCACGTCGAGCGCGTTATCCCAGGTAGTGGACAAGGCGAATACTAAAGTCACCCTGGCAGCGTCGCCGAGTCCGTCTACTTCCGGCGCCACGGTTACGTTCACTGCGACCGTGGCGGTCGTAGCGCCGGGAGTCGGAACGCCAACCGGAACGGTCACGTTTATGGACGGCGTCACGGAGCTGGGTACGGGGACGCTCAACAGCAGCAAGAAGGCGACGTTCGCTTCCGCCTCGCTGGCGGAGGGAACACACTCGATCACCGCGGTGTACAGCGGCGATTCGAACTTCAACGACAACACGTCAGCCGTGCTGTCAGAGAAGGTGAACCCGTAAGCGAAAAATCCCGGCTGCATCGCAACCTGCGGCCGCTCAACCCAAGTAAGTGCAGTGGACAGGTAACACCGGGGACCAAGGCGGCAAGCTACGGTCCCCTTCAGCGCAGTATTCGAACAGGGATTGTGTTAGGGGAGCAGTGGCAAACGGAAAGCATAGAAACGCCGCTCGGTCGCGACTCGAAATGTAGCGCAGGAAGCAGAGGATGGCAATATCGATGATGGTCGATGTGCATGGAAGCCGCGCTGGACGAGCATGCAGTGGACTCGATAACCCCTGCCAGGGCCGGCACGGTTCAAAACGGCCCTGCTGCTATTGCCTGTAGAAATTTACGGCAAATATCGTCAATCCAGCGTCGTGTAACGAATGGTTGCAGTCTTCGTCTTCTTGGCTCCGATCGTATCCACATACGCGATGCTCATGATTCCCTGGCCCTGATTGGTTGGAGCGGTGGCGGCGTTGCCCGCGAAGTTGCAAGGATTACTGAGCCACTCCGCCTGCCACACGTAGGAATTCATAAATCCGAACTGTGGCGTGCCGACGTTCGACATAAGAAAACCGAGGCCAAAGTTGTCAACCGGCGAACTGTTTCCCCAGGCGAAGGCGTTGCTCTGTGTCGAACTGGAGTTGTAGTCGTAATGGTAGGTCGTTCCCACAACGCGTACCAGATAAACGACGTGGGCGACCGTCGTATTGTTGTGTAGCGCCATGGTGACCTGGACCGCGGGCGGATTTGTCTCTTGGGCCGTGAACGTTTGTGTGAGCGTCCAGTTTCCATCGGCGGTGGTGCGCGCGATCTTTATGCTGGTCGTCGTCTGGCTCACGACGGTCGCGGCCATCCAGGTTGTGGCGTCTTCGCCGGCGTTATTGATGTAATCGAAGTAAGACGCGACCGGACTCTCCTGGCACACGCCGTAACCCTCCGACCCTTCGAGTAGTCCGCTATAGCCGATAAGGCCCTCGGCAACCAGGCCATTCGATCCGATGGGAATCTGCAAATTCGTCAGGTTGCCGTTCGGAGAAACACAGAAAGTCATAGACGGCTTGGGGGGAGCGGACGTGTAAGTGAACATGCAGTCCAGTTGCTGGGCCTGGCTCGGCAAAGCACAAGCGAAGACCCCGAGCACGGCTGAATACAGGATTGCGCGCAGCATTCTCGACATGGAAGTCTCCTTCTGAAATACCAGTCTGGGGGCTTGCCCGGCTGCCGCTTGCGGTCTCGAAAGCAGTGCGACTGCGTTCCCGGCTTACCCTTCTTCTACTGAAGAAATCGGAAAGCACGGGGAAAAGGCGACAGGGTTAACGAAAAAATATAGGTTCCGCTTCGCCAAAGTAAGACTTTGGAAAGTGCCTTTTTCGCGTGACCAAACCAAGCTTTTATTTCGGTTTCTTTTCCCTCTCCCTGAGCATCTGAACCGTAGTCGGGGCTCGCCGGCGTGATCGGCAGGGGAGCGTGTCCATCACCGCGTTGGAAAGAATGGGACTTGTTTTGCTATGGTATTGGCGAGCAATTCGCGTGGGCGCAGCGAACTGGCGAACAGCGGAATCTTGCCGACAGTGCCCCGAGGACGAAACCGAATGGCAGCCGATCTCATCGACGCGCGAGAACATTCCAGCGGAATGCGCGGCGTTGCACAGATGGTGGCCGCTCCATTGACTCGCGCCGCGATCTTTCTCGTGGTCACGATAAAGCAGGGGCCTGAACACGCTGCGACCATCCGCTCGCTCTGCGGCGATCTGGCTGCCCTGTTGCGGGCGGTTGATTTCCGAGACCTCGATGGCCAGCTTTCTTGCGTGATGGGTTTCGGATCCGCCGCGTGGGACGAACTGTTCGGGGCGCCGCGCCCGGCGGAACTCCATTCCTTTCGGGAGATTCGCTCGGGAGCGCGTCATGCGGTTTCAACGCCCGGGGATCTGCTCTTTCACATCCGTGCAAAACGGATGGATTTATGTTTTGAGCTTGCGACCCAGATCATGGCGCGAATCGGGGACGCAACCATGCCGCAAGATGAGGTGCATGGATTCCGTTACTTCGACGACCGCGATCTGATGGGGTTTGTCGACGGCACGGAGAATCCGCGGGGCGATGAGGCAAGCGCGGCGGTGCTCATTGGCGAGGAAGATGCGGCCTTCGCGGGAGGCAGCTACGTCATCGTGCAGAAGTATCTTCACGATCTTGCCGGATGGAACGCGTTATCGACGGAGGCGCAGGAACGCATTATTGGTCGCACGAAGTTATCCGACATCGAATTGGACGACTCGGTAAAGCCAACGTCAGCGCACAACGTGCTCACTACGATCGTCGAGGACGGGAAAGAGGTCAAGATATTGCGCGACAACATGCCGTTTGGACGCGCCGCGCAGGGCGAATTTGGCACGTATTTCATTGGCTACAGTCGTTCCCCTCGCACGATTGAGACCATGCTGGAGAACATGTTCATTGGCCGGCCCCCAGGCAACTACGATCGACTACTGGATTTCAGCCGTGCGGTTACGGGGAACCTGTTTTTTGTTCCTACTGCAACATTTCTCGAAAGCGTGAGCGAAGATATGCCTTCGGCCACGACGAATCCCGCTGAGCCGGCATCGGCTGAATCCACTCCGTCCGGCTCACGAAAGAGTGATGGTTCGCTACACATTGGTTCGCTCAGAGGAGAACTCTCGCATGAATAATCTGCATCGCGAGCTCGCCCCCATTTCCGATGCGGCGTGGGCGCAAATCGAAGAGGAAACGGCGCGTACATTTAAGCGATATCTTGCCGGACGGCGCGTGGTGGATGTGCGTGGACCGGAAGGCGTGGCTCTGGCAGCCGTCGGCACCGGCCATCTGCGGCCGATCGCCGCTCCGAGGGACGGTGTGCTCGTCCGACAGCGAGAGGTTGCACAGCTGGTGGAGCTGCGGGTCCCGTTCGAACTGGATCGCAAATCGATCGATGACGTTGAGCGCGGTGCGAACGACTCGAACTGGCAGCCCGCCAAAGATGCGGCCCGCCAGATCGCTTTTGCCGAAGATGGAGCCGTGTTCGAAGGGTACACTGCCGCCGGGATCGTGGGCATTCGTCAAGGGACGAGCAACCCGAAAATCGCTCTGCCGGGCGATGTACGGGAATATCCCCGAGCGATTGCTGAGAGCTTGAGCCAATTGCGACTGGTGGGCGTGAACGGCCCTTACTCGGTGCTGCTTGGCGCCGACGCTTACACCGCCCTTGCCGAGACCAGCGATGAGGGATACCCGGTACTCGAGCATGTCAAGCGCCTGGTCGAGAATAAGATCATCTGGGCTCCGGCTATTAACGGCGCGTTTGTCCTGACCACGCGCGGTGGAGATTTCGACCTGCACATCGGCCAGGATGTTTCCATCGGATATTTGAGTCACTCGGAATCGGCGGTTCAGTTGTACCTGCAGGAAACATTCACTTTCCTGTTGCTGACCTCGGAAGCCGCAGTCGCACTGACTGGGCGCAAGCCTCCCAAGAAAGCCTAGTGGCCGAAAGGGTTGAAGCGGGGAGTAAGCGTGGGCAGGAACGAGCCTTGCCCTAACGCCGCCGATCTGCGTATTGTTACGGAGTGAAGTTTCCTCGATGTAGTGGAATCCTGGTGCATTTCACTTCTTTGCCCGGACCGTTCGGCATCGGCGATCTTGGACCCTGCGCTTACGAATTCGCCGACTTCCTCTCTGCCGCCGGACAGAAGTTGTGGCAAGTCTTACCGCTCAATCCCACGGGATACGGAGATTCTCCGTATCAGTGTTTCTCCGCCTTTGCCGGGAATCCGATGTTGCTGAGTCTCGAACGCCTGCGAGACCAGGGTTTACTTCAGCAATCAGATCTGGCCTGCTCGCCCGCGTTTCCAGAAGACTTCGTCGACTATGGGCCGGTGATCAAGTTTCGCATGGAGGCTCTGCGCCGCGCGGCGCAGGTTTTCTTTGCCGACAGTTCTCCCGCCGATCGCGCGGCCTTCGACCATTTTTGCGAACGTGCGAGCGGATGGCTCGACGACTATGCGCTTTTCATGGCCTGCAAAGACGTCCATCAAGGAACGATGTGGACCTTATGGGAGCCGGAAATTCGCAGGCGTGACAAACGGGCGATGAGCGAGTGGTCTCGAAGACTTGCGGCAGAACTGCAAGCATACAGGTATTGGCAGTTCGAATTTTTCCGGCAGTGGGAGCAGCTTAAGAACTATTGCCAGCAGCGGGGCGTCCGGTTCATGGGCGACATCCCGATCTATGTGGCGCACGACAGCGCGGACGTGTGGGCGCATCCCGATCTGTTCCATCTCGACGATCAAGGGCGGCCGACTGTGGTCTCTGGCGTACCGCCCGATTATTTCAGCGCCACCGGGCAGCTCTGGGGAAACCCGATTTATCGTTGGGACCTGCTCGCCGCTGACGGATATCAATGGTGGATCGAGCGCTTCCGCGCCTCGCTCGCGCTGTTCGATCTCGTGCGACTTGATCACTTCCGCGGTTTTGAATCCTATTGGGAAGTTCCAGCCAGTGAGACGACCGCTATGCACGGGCGCTGGGTCGAAGGGCCGGGAGAGAATCTTCTGTCGGCGCTGCAAAACGCTTTCGGCGAGTTGCCGATTGTCGCGGAAAACCTAGGCGTGATCACTCCGCCGGTGGAGAAGCTTCGGCAACAGTTCGGCCTGCCGGGCATGAGTCTGCTGCAATTCGCGTTTGGCACGGACCCGCAGGGGCCATCGTTTCGTCCCCACAATTACAGTCGCGACCTGGCCGCCTACACCGGCGGACACGACAACGACACGACTGTGGGATGGTGGTCGAGTTCGGGAGCGGGCGACAGCACGCGCACTCCCGAGGATGTGCGCAAAGAGCACGCATTCGCCCGCGCCTACCTCAACATGAGCGCCGATGACGAGATCAACTGGGTTATGATCAGGGCGGTTCTCTCGTCAGTAGCCGATGTGGCGATTGTTCCGTTGCAGGATGTGCTCGGCCTGGGCAGCGAAGCGCGCATGAATCTTCCCGGAAAGGTCAGCGGAAACTGGAAGTGGCGTTATCGTCCGGGAGCGTTGAACGCCGAGTTGAGTAATCGACTTCGATCGCTGGTCACGCTCTACGATCGATAAGAAAGTCTGGTAGACATTCGCGTTGGAAAAAAAGCGCTGAAAAGAACTTATGGACAAGCCGCCACGCACCTTCTGGCAAATTTGGAACATGAGCTTCGGTTTCCTCGGTATCCAGTTTGGCTGGGGATTGCAGATGGCGAACATGAGCGCCATCTACGAATACCTGGGTGCGAGGGCGGATCAGATTCCGATTCTCTGGCTGGCAGCTCCGCTGACTGGATTGATCGTGCAACCCATCATCGGGCACGCGAGCGATCGCACCTGGGGCCGGCTGGGCCGGCGACGTCCATATTTTCTTGGCGGCGCGATTCTCAGTTCGATCGCGCTCATTCTGATGCCGCGCAGTTCCACTCTGTGGATGGCGGCGGGTCTGCTGTGGGTGCTCGATGCCTCCATCAACATCAGCATGGAGCCGTTTCGCGCGTTTGTCGCCGACCTGCTGCCGGAATCTCAACGCACACGCGGCTTCGCCATGCAGAGTCTGTTTATCGGACTGGGGGCTGTGATCGCCTCGGGATTGCCTTATTTATTGACCAACCTTTTTCACGTGGCGGTGACCAGAGCTGCCGGGACGATTCCTTTCACCGTGCGTCTTTCCTTTTACATTGGAGCCGCTGCCTTCATGGGCGCCGTGCTGTGGACCATTTTCACGACAAAGGAATATCCGCCCGACGATCTGGCTGAATTTCAGAAACAAAAAAGCGAGGGTGCGGGTCTGGGCGCCGGAGCGCGCGAGATCCTGGCGTCCATCCGCGAAATGCCGCGCACCATGCGCCAACTTGCGTGGGTACAGATCTGCACCTGGATGGGGCTGTTCTGCATGTGGCTATATTTTCCCGTCGCAGTTGCGCGCAACGTCTTCGCCGCCGCCGACACGAATTCTCCTTTATATTCCACGGGAGTGGAATGGGCTGGCATTTGCTTCGGAATGTACTCGCTGGTGTGCTTCGTATTTTCCTTCGTGCTGCCCATGCTGGCCCGGCAGCTCGGTCGCAAGGCGACACACAGCCTCTGCTTGATGTGCGGCGGCCTGGGGCTGATTTCCGTGGCCGTGATTCACAACAAGTATCTGCTGTTGCTTTCCATGACCGGAGTCGGCATCGCCTGGGCCAGCACGCTCTCCATGCCGTATTCCATTCTTGCCGGATCGTTGCCCCGCGGAAAAACTGGAGTCTACATGGGGATTTTCAACTTCTTCATCGTGATTCCCGAAATCACGGCGTCGCTTGGATTCGGCTGGGTGATGGGGCATCTTCTGAACAACAACCGCATTGCCGCAGTGGTGGCGGGCGGAGTCTTCTTCATGCTGGCGGCGATATTGACCCAACGCGTGCAGGATTTGTACGACTTGCGGCAGGCGAGCGATTCGTTACCGGGAAACGCAGTCGCGGCCAAGTCCTGAAGAAAGAGGTTCACTCCTCCACTCACCGCCCGCGCACCGCGACCAGTTCCGATTCCACGGGCACGCCGCGGGCGATCTTTACTCGCACCAGGGCTTCGAAAGGCTTGATCGTTCCTGAGTTGGAGCCGGGAATCGCACGCAGCAATTTTTCCACGGAATCCTGGCGGCAAACAAACTCCACGGCTCCCTGGGTGCCGAATGTGGTTGTCCCGGCCAGAATCATTACGTAGCGTCCCGATCCGATGCCCGGGACCAGTCCAACAACCGAGTAATCCTCTGTGAGCGGAGCATCAGAAGGACTGGCAAGAAAAGTCGCCGCCTCTCCTGGCTGAGGGTGCTGGTTGACGATGGAAAGATCGCCCTTGCGGTTGCCGGAAGCGACCCGCTGAAATACAAATTCCTGTGTGTTGGGAATGTCGAGCAACGAAAGATTCTCCGACGGGGAGCCCACAAAGATCAGATTATTATTCTTCACGTCGTCGAGCGTGAAGAGGCTGCCACGCTTCACCAGGACATTCCGCCCCAGCGTGCCGAACGCCTCATCGAGCGCGTGGATGGCCAACACCTCGCCCACCCCAGTGTAATGGTCGTAGACTGCGACGTTCGAGTCCCGCTGCGAATTGTAGTAACGCATGCCGGTTTCAGGGCGCCCTATGAAGGCGGCATTGCTGAAGATGACCCAAGGCTCTTCGACGCCGGCAGTAAAGGGTCGCCAAAAGTCAGCCAGAGGACCCGTAGCGGCCGCCACGCTGGGCTTCGCCGTGGTGAATTCCGATTGTTTGCGGTTCAAAAGAACGGTTCCCAAAACCGCCAGCGAGACGATGAGCCCAACCAGCAGCAAAACCACAACGATTCGCCAGCGCGCCGGGACCACTTCGACCACGAGGCTTTCTCGCGTTTCGCGCGCAGGCATTTCCCGGAGCTGCGTCCCCGAATCGGAGGGCTTGGCTTCGACCGACCGCGCCTCAAATATGAGGTGATAGCTGCCTTTCGGAATTTTGACGACGATGGGATCCGCGGCTCCTTCGGTAGCGTAGTAGTCGGCGAGCTTTAGACGCAGGCGCCCGGCTTGCACGCGGATGGTCGAGTCGGTTTGCGGATCAAAGTCCGTCGGCCGCCCGTACACTTCGGTCGCAATCTGATATTCCTTCAGCGGCGCTTCGGGATGATACAGGGATTGCTTGGCCAGATATTGCAGCAGCTTGCATAGAGATTCCGAACCGCGGAGGCTATGACTTTTAATAATGCTATCTATTTGTTGGGAGAGTTGTTCCGGCCCGGCGGCGAAAGTATGTGACACAACCATGTAACACCGATCAAAACAGGGATCGTATGCTGTTGCAGCAGCAGCATTTTACCTCAGTAACCGTTTAAAACCTAGTGAAACCTCCGCCCCTAGTCCCTTTGTACTACAAGTGCACAGTTAAGTCGTTCTGCGTGGAAAAGCGTTTCCAGACGTCCGTGAAGACGCTCTCAATTTGGAGGAAACATGAAGACAAAGTTGTCTCTGGTTCTGATCCTTGTTCTGTGCCTGACCGGCCTGGCCCTGGCTCAGACCGACACCGCGCGTCTCTTTGGAACCATCACTGATCCCACCGGCGCCGTCATCCCGAACGCGACCATCACTTTGACCGACGCCGCAACCGGACGCATAGTCACCGCGCAGACGAACGACTTGGGCAGTTACGGTCTGAAT
>JBEKWZ010000086.1:0-8529 GCA_049512555.1 Candidatus Sulfotelmatobacter sp.
TTCAAGGCCTGTTCAAGGCAAAGATTGGCGGAAGCGCCACGACGAGGCGCAGAGCCGGCATCCTGTCCGCCGAGCGCTAACCGTACTTGAGAGACGTGCTTTGTCCGACCTCGATGATGTAACCGTCAGGGTCGCGGATGTAGCAGCGTATCTCGCCGTACTTCGGTATCGGCGGCGTGAGGAACTCGGCTCCTCGGCTTTTCCATAATTCATAGCACGCTTGAATATCCGCAACCCGGAAATTCATAAAGCTGTTGATGTGATTCGGGTCGGGGACGCTGAGTGTCACCGTCGGCTTATCCGGGGTCGGCCCGCCCCCAACGTTCAGAATCATCCAGATATTCGCAAGCTGAAGGTACGGAGGCGCGTTGCCGTCACCCATGGTCAAAATGCGAGCGCCGAAGACCTTTTCGTAGTAGCGAGCCGATCGCTCGACGTCGGCAACGGTGAGAAAATGCGCGATGCTGATCCCTTCTTTTGGGGGCATCTCATAGCTCTTCTGTTCGATTTGTACGCTGCCCATTGATGTCTCCTATCCGATAAACATCCGCTGATTCCGGTTCTTTCGTATCCATACCTGCACCGATTAAGCCTGACGAGAAAAGGCAAAGCAATTGGACCAAGGTATCGCGCGCTGACTTTTGGCCGGATAGCTTTTCACCTCGCGGGCATTACCGACAGAGTCGACGACGGCAAGAAAATGTGCGACGCTAATCCCTTCCCGCGGAGGCACCTCATAGCTCTTTCTGGGCGTCCCCGCTTCTCAGGCCGCTGAGACCACCTTCTTCTTCTCACTGAGTGCCGGAAGAAGAAGTTTCAGAAGCGCTTGATCAGAGAACGGGTTCTGACCTGAGATCAGCTCGCGATCTTGAACGACATAGCTCGTCCATGGAGCGAGCACACTTACGTCACCGCCCGCCGTACGCAGGGCGAAGTCCGGGTAGAAGAGAACCTTGCCACCAATCTCAAGCGGCTCCCGCTGCTGCTCTTCCGCTGTCGAAAAGATAGTCATCTTATATCCAGCATAGATCCAACCTTGAGCCTTTGCCCGCGCCCCAGCGGCATCGCCCGCCGCCAGCGCGGCGACCACTTCCGTCGAATTCGGAAGAGCCGAGAGAAGCGAGATCGGGCCATGGCAGAGCACTGCCGTGGGCTTGGATGTTTCATGAAAGTGCCTCATCACGATTCCAGCGTCGGGATCATCGAGAAGATCGATCATAGGGCCATGACCGCCGGGGACGAACACAGCGTCGTATTGATCCAGGCCCGATGCGATGACATCCGCGATGCGGGTTGGATCTCTGAGCCCAGTCAGGCCGTCGCGGAATAGCATATAGTCCTGAAGCTTGGCCGCGTCCCCGCCGAAGAAATCGGCGACCTCTGAATGCACATCCACTTGCGGCGTGTTGCCTTTGGGGTTGGCGAAAGTGATTTCATAACCCTCCTTCATCAGGGCGCGAACCGGAACCGTCAGTTCGTTGAGATAGTAGCCGGCGCCGGTATAAACCTTGCCATCTTTCAAGGGCAAACCACGACCGCTCGAGACTAGTACCAGCACTTTTCCTTTTGCCGTCATTTTTGTTCTCCTCTTTGAAATTAAATCTATTCTCGGGAATCCGAACATCAACCAGACCTTCATTTATCTGGCTTTGGCCGCTGCTTGCTCGATCAACTCCGCCACTTCTTTCGGGTAGGACAGCATAGCCAGATGATTAGCAGGCACAGTGATTGAAGTCGCCTTCATAGTCGCCGCTTCGTCTTTCTCGAGTTGCGGCGGAATCGCCCGGTCGTTGCCCGCGATCAAGGCCCATGAAGGCTTGCTCTTCCACGCAGCGGTCGTGACTGTGGCTCCGAAAACAGATGCTGACGTTTGACCCTGTGTTGCCGTGAGTATCTGCTGTTCACTCGCCGGGAGATCCTGCGCCATATCCTCGGCAATTCCTTTTGGAGTCGCCGTTAGAAAACCCTGAGCGTCGGGCCGGAGCTCGCCGCCCAGCGGTGCGGGCGGGTACGGTTTGCTGACGGAATTGATGGATTCACCTTCCCCGAACGCGAACGCCGCCACGTAAACCAACCCGACAACCTTTGGGTCATTACCTGCTTCGGTAATCACCACGCCGGCGTAGGAATGGCCGACTAGTATTACCGGTCCGTCTTGCAACGCGATGATGCGCTTGGTCGCCGCTACATCGTCAGCCAGCGAGGTCAGAGGATTCTGCACGGCGACCACATGAAAACCCTTTGCTTGCAGGAGCGCAATTACTTTGGACCAGCACGATCCGTCCGCCCAGGCGCCGTGAACCAGGACGATATTCTTAACCCCTTGCGGGGGGTTCGTCTGAGCGAATCCTCTCATGTTGAGTCCGGACGACAGGATCAGCATCGTGGTTGCGATCAGAGCGCTTCGGTACATTTGCGAGAGTTTCATTTCCATCTCCTCGTTGGACTATCGCGATTAAGCCAGAGCACCCCTGGGTCGCGCAATTGGACGATGGTATCGCCAACACTTTTGTATCGACTCAAGTTCATTTCGGGGTGGTCTCAGGGTCAAAATGCGAATACATGGCAGCCGCCTTTCCAACTGGAGGAAACATTGGCATCAGCACTTGATGCGGGTTAAGCCCCCGGGAATCCGAACATCAACCACGACTGATTGGCAACCCAATGCGGGTACAGCTTCGTCATCTGATCGAACAGCTCCTGGTCCGACGTAGCGATTTTCTGCAGCCGATCGAAGTCCTCGAGGTAACGCTTGGTATCTTGGATCGTCGAGGGAGAGTCGGGCGCGCCAGTCTTCTTGTGACCGGCGACAACCATCGCGGGGTTCAGCGCCGCTAACCGGTCCAGCGCCGCGATCCAATTCTTTCGGCTCTCGGGGGTGGTGTCGCCGACGTACATGCGGCATTGGTTATAGACAACGTCGCCAGCGACGATCAGGCCGATCGACGGGACATATAGAGACGTCGAATCCGGACTATCGGTGCGGCCCTGCTTGATGATGCGCAATTCCTGGCCCTCGAGAGTGAACGTGTCGTTCGCATAGGGCTGAGGTGGAACCAACTTTGTGGCCACCTGCCCAGGAAACATCCGGCGGGCTAGCCGCTCCACTGTGGGAGTGAAAGACATCTGCATCGCCTTCACCGCCTCGGGCGTTGCTATCGCCCGAGCGCCCGGGAAACGGTCGAGCAGAATACTCAGACCGTAGAAGTGGTCGAAATGGGCGTGCGTTATGTAGATGGTCTCCAGGTTGCGGTTGTGCAGAGCGACCCAATCCGCGAGGGCCTCGGCCTCAGCCACTGTGCCCATCGCGTCCACCAGCACCGCATCGTAGTCGCCGAAGATTAAAGTCGACGTGATCGGGTCAAAGCCGAGCGCTTCGCCGAAGGGCTTGGGCCGCTCGCCGACCATAGTCTTTCCCGGGGCGGTAAAAACGTTCACACTAAGCGTGTTCGACGCGACTGGCGCCGTCACGCTCGTAGTCTGTTTCCGTCCATTTGTGCCGTCCATTGGGCAATCCTTTCGACGTCAGAGCGAGTAACTATCGAAGGCAAGATTAGCGGAAGCGCAACGATGAATCTATTGGACCAAGGTATCGCTTCGTATCAAAACTGCAGAAACTCGACTGGGGCTCCATTCTCGACAATGAAAGCAACGGTCACGCCCGGCGCGCTACGAAGCGAGAGCGATCTGAATTCGGATCACGGGGTCGATTCTCACGCTCCAACTCAAGAGCGGGCTGACTGCTGTAATCAGATGGGATGAGATACCTTGTTCCTTGCTTGCGGTGCCGCTCGGTTCAGATCTGTCTTGAACGAGGACAACCGGTGGCATCCGCAGTGATTGAACGCTGGGACCTAACTCTTCCGTAACATGCTCGAAGAGGAGTTTGATGTCAAAGTTATTAGCGGATCCGTTGGCTTTCGGAACCATGAGCCGATAACTCTACTAACGAGATGTTCGCGCCATCGAACAAAACGACCAGGAGCATGCGGAGGCTCCCGACGGTACTAGTGATCTTGGCGGTGCTCTTGTCCGTAGGGGCCGCGGTCACGGCGCAACAAGTCACCACAATTACGCCGCACGACCTGCAGCCGGTGCCAGACCGGCAACTTTCAACTAGCGAACGTCTCGCGCAGCTTCACAAGGCGCTCGCATCATCGGGTGATCCTCATGACGTTATTCTTGAAATCGGCTGGATAGGAGACGCCTCGTCCGTTCCGTTCTTGATCGACGCATTGGCGAAACAGGGGAACGTGCCGCGCGAAGGACTGTACGCCTCCATTGACACTCGTTTTCACACGCTAGATGCCCTCCAATCAATCACCAATCATGATGCCGGACGTAACGCCGAAGACTGGCGGCTGTGGTACGAAAAGAACAAAGACAAGACGCAGGAGCAATGGATCAAAGATGGGTTCGTCGAACACGGCTTCCCCGTCTCCGATCCTCCGGACGACGCGTTCGTTACGGCGTTGATCCAAGCGTCGGATCCGAAATATCAGCCGCGATACCTGCAAACAAACGCCCTGCGAATGCTGCCAACAGTCCCTTCGGACACCGTCGTGCGATTGGCGAAGGCATTGAGCGTATCAAAAGAAAGTGCTGCCAAAAGGGCGACAATCGCAGCTCTTGAAAGAGTTGACGGCACTGGTCGTCTGGACGTTCTTCGCGACCTGGCGAAGGACAGCGACGTCGACATTGCCGAGAACGCACTCAGAACACTGAACGAGGCCCTGCGCTCGACTCTACCAACAATCGCCCCGGAGACGGTCTGGGATGTCCGACTGGCCAGGGCGGGAGTTCACGTGCTCAACGTTCTCGACGATCACACTGTCGTCCTCGGGATCGGATACGGAGTTGTCGACAAGACTCGAGTTGCCGGCTTCGACCTCGTGTCTCACAAGATCATCTGGACGTATCCGACGACAGAGGCCGTACGGGGAAATGCGGCTCGGATTGGAGACCGCCTGTACTTCGTCGACGATGACCGTGTGATCCATTGCATTTCAGTCAGAGGCAAACCAGTGTGGGCAAAACCGTTGACCTCGAATCCCACCCTCGGAACGAGCGGGCCGTCGATCCTTGCGGCGTCGGGCCGCCTGTTCGTGCCAGACGACAAGTCCGTGTACGTCGTAACGCCCGATGGTCAGATCCAGACATATGCGATGGGCGAGTACGTATCTCGGAGTCTGGTGCAGGGGCGGCGGCGGGTGTTTGCGGCCATTAGCAACGGTCCGCTTCTGGTGTTTGACGACCCGACCCAACCACCAACTCGTGTGAGTACCGGACTGAAAATTGCCCACTTATCCGCGTTTGGCGACGTGGTCTGCGTCGTGAGCTTTGGTCCGAAGTACCAGCTTCAATGCCTGGAGCAAGATACACTTCGCGAGCTGTGGCGCGCTGATCTGCCAGATGAGTCGGGTGCATATAACGGACTTGAGCAGGACGGCGACAACATCTACGTCCTGGCGCAGGGGCGTGCACTAGCCTTCAGCATTGCGACCGGGAACCGGCTGTGGGCCACCAACGAGTTCACGAGCTTTGCATTTTTCAAGACCGTTGGTCGAGTGGCCGTGACACGCAACGGCGATTTCGACCTTGAGTGGCGTAACGCGTCGTCGGGGGAAGCGGTCGGAGTATGGGGAAAACGAGACGGCGATTTTGCCTCGCATGTTGTGATGGCCGGTGAGAATGTTCTCGTCGAGATCACCGACAGCAGCCATCGGGGTGATGGCTTGCGTCTGTTAAGGGTTCCAAGCGCTTTCAGGGGTGTCCCCTGATGGGCCATCGCTTTAGCAGTTGTGGCATCGGCCCGCACCGCCACAGCCTTGACCGTCAGTGCGCCGATATTGACGCCCATGTAGGACATCGCGGCTTTCGCTGGCGCTTACTCGATGCGGGGCGACCCGTAGAAGACTATCGTCGCGCGAGGTGATCACTGGGGCAATTGGCGTGCGCGACCGCTTTGGCGAGTCCGGAGCTCCATGGGAGTTCGAGAAGCGACGTGGCTTCCTCCTATGAAGAATCTCGAACCCCAATCAGCACTCCGGCTGGCGACGCTGCCTTTACTCCAGCACAAAAATATTCTTTCGAGCGCACATTTCCTTCAGCACCTTCGCCCACACTGTCACGCTGACTTCTCCGAGGTGCGCCTTCCGTAGCAGCAACATCAAAGTTCGTGATTGCCCGATTCCGCCGCCTATCGAAAGCGGAATCTTGTCATCCAGGATCGCGCGGTGATATGGCAGATCAAGAAAGTCCAACTGGTTGGCCATTTTCAATTGCTTCTTCAGAGTCTGCGCGGTTACGCGAACTCCCATCGAACTAAGCTCGTGGCGCCGCTTGGTCACGTGGTTCCAAACCAAAATGTCGCCGTTCAGACCGTGCGTGTCCTTACCAGTCTCATCCTGTGTGTTGGTGACCCAGTCGTCGTAGTCGGCGGCGCGCATCTCATGCGGATAACCATCCTTCAACGGCCAGCCGATTCCGATGATGAATATCGCGGGATATTTCTGGAGAATCGCCGTCTCCCGCTGCTTGCGGGGCAAGTCAGGATACATGTCGAGAATTTCTTCCGCATGCAAGAAGACGAGTTCTCCCGGCAAATCCGGATAGCGAGAACCCTTCAACTGAGGAAACATCGACTGTGCAAACCTCTCCGCGCCCACCAGAACTTTCCAGATTTTGCGCACAATCGACTTCAGGAACTCCACATTGCGCTGTTCCGTGGTAATCGCCCGCTCCCAGTCCCACTGATCGACGTATGCAGAGTGGTCGTGATCGAGAAAATAGTCCTTGCGCACGGCGCGCATGTCGGTGCAGATGCCCTCGCCGACATTGCATCCAAACTGCCGCAGCGCCACCCGTTTCCACTTCGTAGCGGCCTGCACCACCTGCGCATCAATTGGATGCTGGTTGCGATCATTTGCAATATGGAATTGAACAGGAGTACGCGATCCATCGCGATCCAGCATGTCATTGACGCCGCTCTCCACGTCAACGATCAGCGGCACTTCCACCATCATCAGGTTGAGTTCCTGGCATAGCTGGTCTTCGATATACCGCTTCAGATTCTGTAGATGACGCTCAGGCGGAAGGGCCGCTGGAAGCGCTGCAGAGCTTGAAGAAAGATGGCAAGACGAGGTTCATCGGGTTATCGACGCACAACACCGTGGAGGTATTGAGCGAAGCGATACGACTGAATCTGTTCGACGTAGGGCTGGTAATGCTGAACTACACGATGGCTCACGACGCTGGAATCCTCTCCACGGTCGAGAAAGCCGCAAAAAGCGGAATGGGAATCGTTGCGATGAAAACCCAGGCAGGAGGTACGGTAAAGCCAGACGCGAGCCTTCCCAAAGAATTGCCGCCGGTGAGCCAGACGGCTCTGCTGAAGTGGGCGCTGAATCACGAGTTTGTTACGACGGCCATTCCGGGTTTCAGCACGTACGAACATCTCGAACAGGATTTTTCGGTGGCCCGTAACTTGGCCTATACGCGCGAAGAGGAAAAGTTCCTGGCCGATAAGGCTTTCGCGGCCAACGCGGAGTTTTGCCAGCAGTGCGGCGAATGCAGAAAGGATTGCCCCAAGCAGGTCGATATACCCGTGTTGATGAGGTCTCATATGTATGCGGTGCAATACCGAAATATTGGGATGGCGCGGGAAGTGCTCTCGTCGGCTGCACCGGGCCGAGGACTCGAAGCTTGTGGCGCCTGCGAGTCGTGCCTTGTAACCTGCCGAAATACCGTACAAATCGGGCACAAGATTCGGCAATTGGAAGCGCTGGCGGTTAACAGTCTCTTCCATACCCGAGTGCCATAACGATCGATTGATCAGTTGCTGAAGGGCCCGCTACGCGATTCTGTTCTCAATGAGTGCAACCGCTGGTTTCCCAACTGCACTAAAGCTGCGTGCTACTTCGTGCTGTTTGATTTGCTTTTTCCTTTCTCCATCTCGGCCTGCATCGTCGCTAGCATGCGGTCCCAGGTCGGCTGGAGCTGTTGCGGATCGCGGATGCAGTTGAGGAAAAGGAGCCGGAGGTCCCCGAGAAGAAGCTGTCCACCAAACTGGTGGTACTCCTCCGGCAACGGTGGACCCCCAGGAGTTCCCGCCGAAGGGATCACGGTGGGGAGTTGGAATGCGTACATGCTGCCGCCCGCCAGAGGTTGGTGTGGAAAGCGCAGGAGCCAAAGGCAGTTGTGACTGTCCTCAATCATGTTCGCGGAGACCGCAGCCCACTGTCCGCCATCCTCTGGAGCAGGCTGCTGGCAGTTCCAGAGCTGCGCTTCAGGGACGTACACTGCGGGCTCCGAAAACCCGTACTCATCGACCAAGACGCGTTGCAGACCGTGCTGCTGTACAAAGATCTCAACTTCGGGAAGAGCCTGGTTCCAGTCGAGATTGGAATCGCTCACCAACGCATAGCCGGGGCGGCCAGCGCTCAACGAGTTCAAGAAAGGAAGATAGTAGGGATACGCGCGCACGGCTGTTACCACGGACGCCAGGGCCAACGCGACAGTGAGCCAGAC
>JBEKWZ010000087.1:0-8460 GCA_049512555.1 Candidatus Sulfotelmatobacter sp.
TTGCGGCCGATGGCGCCACAGCCAGCGCGGTTCCGCCAAACCCCTCCTACATCCTGATCGGCTTCGCTGGCGGTTTCATCCGCCACGACAATCCCCACCACGGTCCCGTGCAACTCGCGCAGAGAATGCAACCCGACCTTCCCCAAGACGCCTCCATCCAGATCTTCGAAAATCGCCACCGCAAGTCGGCGTACGACGCCATTCTCCGCCAGCTCGACGCCAACCATGACGGCGTGCTGAGCAGCGCAGAAAAAGCGCAGGCGCGCATCATCCTGTTCGGCCATAGTTGGGGGGCCTCTGCCGTCGTCATGCTGGCGCGTGAACTGAACCGCGCCGGAATCCCGGTGCTGCTCACTGTGCAGGTCGACTCCATCGCCAAGCCCTGGGAAAGCGACAGAGTCATCCCGGATAACGTGGCCGAGGCAGCCAACTTTTATCAACCCCACGGACTTCTCCACGGCCGCGCCCACATCACTGCCGCGGACAATGCGAAAACAGAAATCCTCGGCAACTACCGTTTCGATTATCAGAAAACGCCGGTGCCCTGCCAGGGAGGCTCGTGGTTCCTCCGCACCTTCGCGCCCAGCCACATGCAGAGCCAATGCGATCCCCGGCTGTGGTCGCAGGTCGAAAACCTGATCCGCCAGCGCATGGCGCCCCGTCCCGTCACCGCTGCATCCCTTCCGCATCCGTAGGGCGTCTCGGCAACTCGACTAGCGAGTGCATTCCTGGGTCTTTACAAAAGCGATCAAACTCCACGCCCGAAGCCGGCTTCCCGAGATCCCTCCGCGTAAAGTTCGGGCAACTTTCACCCTGGCACGACACTCTAATCGGAGTAAAATAACTGTAGGCGGTTTGCCCTCCCGGGCAGCCCACCTCCGTTTTCGTTGGAGGGATTGAAATGAGTAAACCTACCTTGCTGTCGGCTCTTCTTGCTGGAATCGCTTCGTTCGCCCTGGTCTGTACGCCCACTCCCGCCCTCGCTCAACATGGCGGCGGAGGTCACGGCGGCGGTGGTGGAGGTTCCCACGGCGGTGGTGGCTCCTTCGGCGGCGGCTACCACGGCGGAGGCAGCTACGGCGGTGGCTCGCGTGGTGGCAGCTACGGCGCCGAGCGCGGCGGAGTTTCCGGCAGGGCAGGCGGCTATTCGTCCTCAGGACGCAGCTTCGGCTCAGGCGGTTTCGGCGCGCGCAGCGGTACCGCAGGACACGCCTGGTCCTTCGAAGGCCGAGGCAACGGCGGCAGCAGGGTGAGCAGTATGTCCGCCTCCCGCGGCTCGGGCATTGCCGACGGCAACTGGCACTCCTTCGCCGGAGCCCGCGGCGCAACCGGATCGGCATCTGCCTCAGGCGCGCGATCCGCAGCCGGAAACTCGATTGGTCGCGGCACTCAAGTAGCGTCAGCCAACTTTGCTGGCCGCGCCGGATTCTACGGCGGTCGCGGTGGTTTCTATAGCGGCCGTGGCTTCTACGGCGGTTATGGCTGGGGCGGATGGGGCTGGGGATGTTGGGGCTGCGGCTGGGGATACGGCTTCGGCTGGCCCTTCTGGTACTGGCCCTCCTACTGGTATAGCCCGTGGTGGAATTACGACTACGCGCCCTACTACGTTTACCCGGATCCCTATTAGCCGGATCGCAACGAGCTATCCGTCCTAACAAAAACGCCAGTTACTTCGGCGCGACCGCCGGCAGTGTCGCGCCGAGCACCACATTATCAATCAGCCGCGTGCTCCCCACATACGCCGCAACTGCGACCAGCGCCCCACCGGAAACCTCCTCGACACGATCAAGCGTCTCCGCATCCACGATCTCGAAATAATCAAGACGCACTGAACTCTCGCTGGCAATTTCGTCGCGCCCCGCGGCCAGCAGCCGTGCCGCACTCCGCTCCCCCGCTCCAGCCAACTGCTGCACCCGCATCAGCGAGCGATGCAGCACCAGCGCCCGCTTCCTCTGCTCCGCGTCCAGATAAGCATTCCGCGAACTCATGGCCAATCCGTCGGCCTCGCGCACGATGGGACAAACCACAAGCTCCACCGCCAGATTCAAATCGCGCACCATGCGCCGGATAATCGCCACCTGCGCCGCATCTTTCTGTCCAAAAAACGCCGCATCCGGTTCCACCACATGAAACAACTTCGCCACCACGGTCGTGACCCCGCGAAAATGTCCCGGCCGCGAACGCCCGTCCAGCTTGTCGCTCAGCCCCTCCACCGTAACCCAAGTCACCGCCCCCGCCGGATACATCTCCTCCACCGCCGGCGCAAACAGCAGCTCCACGCCTTCCCGCTCCAGCAACTCGCAGTCCCGCTCGAACGATCGCGGATACTTCACCAGATCCTCGTTCGGTCCAAACTGAGTAGGATTGACGAAGATCGACGCCGCCACCACGTCGGAAGCCGCCCGCGCCGCCTGCACCAGGGACAAGTGCCCCTCATGCAGCGCTCCCATGGTCGGCACAAATCCCAGCCGCCCGCCTGCCCGCCGCGCAGCGCGAGAAGCATTCCGCATTTCGTCAATTGTCCTGCAGATTTTCAAAGCAGATTTCTAGAAACGCCCGGTCCGCAAAGAAGATAAATCATCACCAACGTGAGATCGGGAGATCGGCCTACGCCAAGGCGCAACTTCTTCTCCAAACTACCAAACTGCCACAAAAGCCACCGCGATGCCACCACCGGCCAAATCCTTCGAAACGGCGTCATACGCTCCTCTGATGAGGCTGAATTCCGCCGCAGACGCCGTATCGGCGTCTGCTTCAAGAGCAAGAGCCACAACTTTGCCCTCAGGCCAGGCTGAGTGCGGCAGACGCGAAAGTGTCTGCCGCAAATCTTCCCGCTTCCTCGTGTAGCGATGATGGTGGATCCGATCGAATATTTCGAGGTGATCCTTGAATACGACGATGTAAGGGTTGCGCCAGGTGGACAAGTCCGCATAACCGTTTAAGTTCGGAAAAAGGTTGACTTCCAAGACGTCCGTCGATTGTGCGCACGGAATCTCCTGCGCCAGGAGCGCCGGCGGACACGAACTCAGGAACAGAACTGGCACAGTCCAAAGGATGCAATGCGCAATTGGCCAAAACAATCTCAAGAGTTCCTCGAACGGCTGTCGCGCCGAACCTACCTCACCACCATCGGCACATCATTCTTCGCCGCCCACACCAGCGCGACGATCCATCCAATCACGCTCCATCCCAGAAACAGGTTCAGCAGAAAGATGGCCAGCAGATCCCGCTTGCTCCGCGCCAACGCAATAATCGACGGCAGAAAATACATCACCAGCCCGAACCCGCCGAATAACGGGAAGAAGAAAAACGTTGAGAGAATCATGAGGCCCTCCCTTTCCTAGCCTAGCACCGTCAGTCCATTCCAGCCATGAACTGCGGCCAGCGCAGTTCGAACAGATAGGTTCACCAGAAGATACGCAATCCAGGCCAGTTTGGTTCCGTCGCGCTATCCGTGTGGGGTCCGCGTAAATCCGTGGCAAAGAAGTTAGCCTACCGCCGCATCGCCCGCTTCCGCGCCAGCACCGTCTCCAGCCCCGCCTTAGTCTCCTTCGGCAGATGATACGACTCCTCGTCTGTCGGATACTGCTGCGCCCGCACGTCCGCCCGATACGCCGATACCGCGTTCGTAATCAGCGCCGCCGCATCCGCGTAGCGCCGCACAAATTTCGCCGGAGGCCCAAACGTCAAATTCAAAATATCGTGAAATACCAGCACCTGCCCGTCACATTCCGGCCCAGCCCCAATCCCAATCGTCGGAGCGCCCACCTCCGCCGTAATCATCGCCGCCACTTCCCGCGGAATCCCCTCCAGATAAATGCATGCCACGCCGGCATGATCGAGCGCCACAGCATCGCGCATGAGCTGTTCAATCCCGGCGAGACTCTTGCCCTGCACCTTGTATCCGCCCATCACATTCACCGACTGCGGCGTCAGCCCAATGTGCCCCGCCACCGGAATCTCCGCATCGATAATCCGCCGGATCAATTCCGCCCGCTTTTCTCCCCCCTCGATCTTCACCACCTCGGCGCCGCCCTCCTTCACAAAACGGGCTGCATTGGCGACCGCGGTCTTCGAGTCAAGCTGGTATGACCCGTACGGCATGTCGGCGATCAGCAGCGCATTCTTCACTCCGCGCCGCACCGCCTTCACATGATGCAGCATCTCGTCCATCGTGACCGAGAGCGTGTTCTCATATCCCAGCATGGTTTGCGCCAGCGAATCGCCCACCAGCACCATGTCGATGCCGGCCTCATCCACCAGGCGAGCGGCGGAGTAGTCGTAAGCAGTGAGGCAAGTGATGGGTTCGTGACGGAGTTTCTGTTCCCGCAGAGTTGCGGTCGTGACCTTGTGGCCGGATCCGTCTCCTTGAGGAAAGCCGGGGTGGCCAATCGGGGTCAAGCTCATGATGTCCTCCAGTGCCCTTCCGCTCATTGCGGATAGAGCCTTTGCACGCATCGTGGCGTCTACACCTATGGATGACGCTGGGATTATTGTAGCCGCCGGAAGGGTATCCGTCGATGCCACTCAAGAGCCATGTTTTTCAACGTTTTAGCGATGTCCTAAACAGAGGAACGGCCTCCGTAACACGGCGGAATCCGAAGCGGCTTGGGAAACCCTCATGGTAAGATTCATTGCAAGATGTCTTACATAATAGTAAGATATTCCTATGTCTACGCATCGCACCGTCATTAGCTCTAAGGGCCAAGTGATTATTCCGGCCGAAATGCGCGAGCGCTACGGGCTGAAAAAAGGCACACCGGCTACATGGACGGAGGAAAGGGGACGCCTGATTCTGACTCCAATCACCATGCAGCGCATCCGCGAGATTCGGGGATTTCTCAAGCCCAAACCCGGCCAACCCTCCATGTTCGAGGAGCTCTTCGCCGAGCGCGCACGGGAGCGTGAGCGTGAAGACCGATGAGCCCCGCTCGGGGCGCCGATCGAAGCCGCCAATACGTGCTCGATGCAAACGCGTTAGTTGGATTGTTTGAAGATCGCGAAGTTACCGCTGCAAAAGTCGAGCGACTCGTGGAGCAGGCCCTGAAAGAGGAAAGGCCGCTTTTGATGTCGGCGGTAAATTGGGGCGAGGTTGTCTACGTCGCGTGGAGATTGCACGGGGAAGCGGTCGCCCGCGAGGTCGAAGCAAGGATGCGGGAGATGCCCATCGCGGCAATCGCCGCCGACCGGGATAGGGCTTCCCGGGCAGCCGCCCTCAAGCAAAAACACAATCTGAGTTATGCCGACGCCTTTGCCGCCGAACTCGCTATCGAGCGCGGAGCATGGCTGGTCACCGCCGACCCAGAATTTTCCAAGGTGGGCAAAACGTTGTCGGTGTATTCCCTCCCGCGTCACGAGAGATAAACTAACGAAGTTTCACAGGGCTAGTACGGTAGTTCGTCCAAAACCCACGGAACCTCAACTGAGAACTCAATCGCACCCACGTTCTCGCCGAAACAAATGGGGGGGCGAGGAAACGACGGCTGAAACCAATACTGGAACTTACCATCCTGCATTAATCTTTCACCTGGCTTAATCAAGTCCCCCACAAAGTAAAACCATCCCCCGGTGGGACGGATTCGCAAATCGAACGGTCCCACCTTGTCGTAGACTTCGCCTTCTTTGTTCGGATCAATTCCCAAAAGAGTTAGAGTCGCTCGGAATTCAGGAGGGTAAACAATCTCTCGTTGAGCGGCAAAATTGGGGCAGTGAACGCAGCCGCATCGATCCGTACCGCTGGATGGAACTGAGCTGTATGCCGCTACCGTTGCTTCGCGATCATACCGAATCAGCTGATCGCCGAGGCGAAACTCTTCCATAAATCGCTCATACCACTTCGACCAAGCCCACGGTCCTCACGCCCCAACCCCCTCCTGCCCGCCCAGCGGCAAGAAGTACTGCGTCCCCTTGATCGGCTCCGTCACCTTCCGCAGCAATTCCTGCAAATCCTCATTCCGATCGACGAAGTCGATCTCTGATGTGTTGACGATCAGCAGGTCCGACGACGTGTAGTGAAAAAAGAAATGTTCGTAGGCCTTCACCACTTCCTCGAGATACTCATCGCTCACCGCCCGCTCGCCCGGAACATTCTTTTTCTTCAGCCGCTTCTTTAGCACTTCCGGCGTGGCCTGCAAATAAATGACGAGAGCAGGCGTAGGCAGCAGATCGCGAAAGTGGTTGTAGTACCGGTTATAGGTATCGAGTTCGTGATCGGTCAGATTGAGGCAGGCAAACAGCTTGTCTTTTTCAAAAATAAAATCCGAGACCACAATCTTCTGCGACCGTGCCCCCAGATCGAGCGCCTGCAGCTGCTCAAACCGCCGCACCAGAAACGTGAACTGCGCCTGAAACGCCGCCCCGCGCTCCCCCTCATAGAAGGAATCCAGGAACGGATTCGCCTCCGGCTCCATCACCCGTTGCGCGTTCAGCCGCTCCGCCAGAATGCGCGCCAGCGTGCTCTTGCCCACTCGAATGGGCCCTTCCACTGCAATGTACCGGGGCAACTCAAAAAGATTGGCCATGAGGTCGTGCGAAGCCTGGTGCGATGTCTCGGAACCAGCAGGATATCTCGGATAGAGCCGAGTGGCAATTGCGGGATGAGTTAACACCGACGCATTGCTGATTTCTGATTGTTGCTTGCTGATTGAAAAGGCTCCAAGGTTAATCAGCAATCAAAAATCAACAATCAACAATTACAATCCCTCCCATGCTCGGAACCGTCCTGGCCGGAGCCTCCGCCGCAGCCGCTGTCGCCGCGGGCTACCAGTCCATGGCCCCTACCGGACAGTGGTACGGCCGCACCTTTACCGGCCTCGCGCCCGGAACCGGACAACTCGCGCTCACCTACGACGACGGCCCCAACGATCCCCACACACAGGGCCTGCTCGAAGTCCTCGCCCGCCACAAGGTTCACGCAACTTTTTTTCTGATCGGTCGCTACGTCCACCAGCGCCCTGACATCGCCCGCGAAATCGCGAAAGCCGGCCATGTCGTCGGCAACCACACCTTCACTCATCCCGCGCTGATCTTCAAGAGCGCCTCCGAAATTCGCTACGAGCTCAACGCCTGCCGCTCCGCCATTGACGACGCCATCGGCCAGCACTCCAATCTCTTCCGCCCTCCGTTCGGCGCACGCCGTCCCGCCGTTCTCAGCACAGCCCGTGAACTCGGCCTCGAGCCCATCATGTGGAACGTAACCGGCTACGACTGGACCGCGCCGCCTTCCTCCGTGATCGAAAAAAAAGTCGCCAAGCAAATCCGCGGCGGCGACGTAATCCTGCTCCACGACGGCGGCCACAAACAAATGGGCGCCGACCGCTCGCACACGGTCGAAGCCACAGATCACCTGATCACGAAGTACAAATCAGAAGGCTACGAATTCGTAACGATCCCGCAAATGATGAATGCATGAGTCGGGTGAGATCGTGTGGGGCCGGGTCTCTGACCCGGCCGCGGCCCGCAGGGCCGCACTTTTTGTGTCCAGCAGCACGATTCTTAACTCTGAAGCAACCCCCGCGGCGCTCCGCGCCGCGACCGGGTCAAAGACCCGGTTCCACACAAACAGAACCTATCCTCGCACCGCCGCAAACGCCACCTTCGCCGCCGCCACCGTCCGCTGCACATCGTCCTCCGTATGTGTCGCCCCCAGAAACGCCGCCTCATACTGCGAAGGCGGCAGATACACTCCACTGTCGAGCATGCTGCGAAAGAATTTCCCAAACGCCTCAGTGTTCGACTTCGACGCCGAATCCCAATCCGTCACCGGCCCCTTCTGGAAGAACCAGGTAAACATCGATCCCACGCGGTTGTGGCACAGTGCCACGCTCGCATCCCGGGCCGCCGCCGCCACGCCCTCGACTAATTCTCCGCTCAGTTTCTCGAGCCGCGGATAAATCTCCCCCTTGCGATCGCGCAACTGTTTCAGCATCGCGCATCCCGCCGCCATGGCCAGCGGATTCCCTGACAACGTCCCTGCCTGATACATCGGTCCCAACGGCGCCACCAGATCCATAATTTCTTTCGGCCCGCCGTACGCTCCCACCGGCAGCCCTCCGCCAATAATTTTCCCCATCGTCGTCAGGTCCGGACGAATGTTATACAACTCCTGCGCCCCGCCATAAGCCACGCGAAATCCCGTCATCACTTCATCAAAAATCAGCACCGACCGTTCCCGCTCGGTCAGCATCCGCAGCCCCACCAGATAATCGTCCGCCGCCGGAACGCATCCCATGTTCCCCACCACCGGCTCCACGATCACGCACGCAATCTGATGTTTATATTTCTGGAACGCATGCTCGACCACCGAGAGATTATTGAACGGCAACGCCAGCGTGAACTGCGTGAACTCCTCCGGCACGCCCGCCGACCCCGGAATCCCCAGCGTCGCCACGCCCGACCCAGCCTTCACCAGCAGCGCATCCGCGTGCCCGTGATAGCACCCTTCAAACTTCACAATATATT
>JBEKWZ010000088.1:0-8404 GCA_049512555.1 Candidatus Sulfotelmatobacter sp.
TTCCACGCCTTTCATCCGGACAGGATGGTTCCCGGTCGTAGCGACCGGCGCGCCCGGAGCGGAGTCGTTTTTCCCGGAATCGCTGCCCGGGAAGGGCTTGTAAACCTTCGAGTTCGGATCAGGTAAAGCAAGCCAAGGTTCTGCTGAGCACTCGCAAAGCCTTGTTCAGCCGCTTTCTGATACCACTGGGCGGCGGCAGTGAGATTCCTTGGAACGCCCGCACCGAGTTGGTAAGCTAGTCCGAGATTGAATTCGGACTCAACATCGCCCTGCTTGGCTGCCTGCTGCCACCACCGTGCAGCCTCTTCGTCATCCTTCGGAAGCAAGACGCCAAGATGGAATGCATTGCCGAGAGCGGCTTGCGCTTGAGCATTACCGTCCTCAGCTGCGACTTTCAGGGCTGAAATATCTTGGGAATACAGACCGGTCGCAACGCCGAGGAGCAGCAAAACAGCCTGCAACGAAGCCCCAAGCCTAGAAGTGGCCATAAGATTTTGCGTCGAAATTCGAGATGAGCTTACGCCACAGTCGAATCGAAATCCAGATGGGCTGTTCTCGGCTCAACTGTCGGTGATAGATGGGATGAGAAGGCCGGTCTCCGGACGGGATGCCGAGCCCCACGAGAATTAATTTTGATCTGCCTGAGCCATTTACTCATGTTTTTGCGCGTTATGAGGTGTAGAGCCACTAGAAGAGGCTGCGAAGTCGCAGATGACCATGACTACGAGCTCGTGCAAAAGAACTGGCAACCGCCGTAACCACGCTTAAGCGAGTAAAGGAGTGGCAATGCAAACCTATATCCCAGTTTCGTTCGTAAGCCCTCGCAGCCTCATCATTATGGATAGTTATGAGTGGCTCGACACGAAGTATGAGTTTGGCGGGGACAGCAAGACGGGTATCGACTGCTCGCATTTCGTCTATGAGGTATTTCGCAAGAGGATTCCCACCTATCCGTACTTGACGACTACAGAGTACCCGACCTCTGCGCGGTTTAGGCAGGTGCCGGAACCCGCCCCTGCGGACTTGGTTTATTGGGCGCCGCCGGCAGGAGATTCGTCAGGTCACATTGCGATCGTCATCGATCCCGACGAAGGGACTTTCATCGGAGCACAGGGCTCAACGGGCGTTGCGGTCGCGAATTACACGACTGCCTTCTGGGGCGGTCACCTGCGCCGCCAATACTTCCGGTTCAAGGAACTGGTGCTCTAAGTTGAACCGACTCATAAAAGCTGTCTGGTTCACGGCGACCTGGATCACGGTCGCCGGCCTGTCGACTGCGCAGGCGCCACCCGAGAAAGATCACCCGCACGAGGATTGCGGGCAAGCTCATGGGGTGCTGAAGCGCTTTCTAGATCTGGACGGCAACACAGGCCGCCAGTGGACGCCGCAACTCATGTCTTTAATCACCGATACGGATAGTCCGGGATGGGACACTCAACTGGTGATTGAACGCTACGAGATTGAAGAATGTCAGCGGACTTTGAAGGGGTTTGAAATTCCGGTGCGCTATTGGATAGTTGGCAAGCTTACCTCGGCGGGCGACGCGGGACTTCCGATATTCGAGCCCGGGATTGCACTGCAGCACGTTCGGTTCGAAGTTGTCCGTGCCGATGACGGATTCAAGGTTCGCGATGTCGGATCACTCGAGCCGCGGGTATACCCGAGCACCGCGATTGCGGAACTGAAAAAGCTGGCAGATCACGGATCGCCTGCCACGCGCCAAGAAGCCGTTCGGAGTGCAACGCAACTCGTCCGGGACACGGCAGCACGGCTGCGGCAGTCTCGATAGAAAAAAGCTCCAAAAGCAACCAAGGTCAGCGCAGAGGCGCAGCCGATTAAGAGCCAGAAACGCTTCGAAAATCAGTGAGGGGCAGCGCGGAGGCTGGCATGGGTATTGACCCCTACGACGGTTGGTCGGGTAGACGGGCGCACCCCAATTCGCCGCTCGGCGGTGGAGGACCCGGTGCTTTTCGGAACCCACGCTCTCTCGGAACAGACCTCGACCCGCTGAGCGATATCCCTCATCCATCTTCAAGAACCGCGCTCGCGCAGGCCGCCGTGCCCGCGAAAGTTGATGCCGATCTACCAGCATCTCTGGAGCAGTTCACTAGCAACGACGATACCGGTGGCTATTCAGTGGACGAACTGAATCAAGCATTGCTCACGGTGTTTGGCGAAATCTCCCCTACGCTCGTTCCTGACTTGGAAAAAGAAGCACGAGCCGTCGCTTCCACCATTTTCAACCGGCTGACCGTGATCGAGGAATCACGTGCGGCCTATGACAAAGCGACGGCAGAACTGGACGAAGCACTGCGGGAACGCCGAGAGGCGAACCAGGTATATGTGGAACTCTCAAGCCATTCTTCGAAGCACAAGCAGGAATTGGTGAAACAGGAGTACGACGCAGCGCTCGCCGAAGCTAAGAAGAAGTTTGAGGAAGCGACGGCCGCTTTCAAAAGTGCCGAGAAGAACGCGAAGGATACTAAATCCGAAGGGACAAGCAAGGAACTCGACAAAGCGCAATCAGCTCTCCGAGAGGCGGAGACAGTGTATAAGGATCTGGAAAAACATCCGACGAAGCACGTTTCTGAACTTGCCAACCAGGATTACGACGCGGCCGTCGCTGCCGCTAAAATGAAATCTGACGCTGCGACGCAGGCTTGGGGCAAGGCCGAGACAAAAGCGAAAGATGCCAGTTCCTTAAAGATGAAGTATGAGGACTATCTTGACGCGAACACGAAACACAAGGAGAGTCTGACGCTCACCGATATCGTTAACCAACCGTCCCAATACACAGGATATCCAACGGGCCAGGGGTATTTTGATAGTTACGAGGGCATGAAAGAACCCGAGCAGAAGCGTAATTTTCAGCGTTGGAAAACTGCGAAAATCGCTGTAAGCCAATTGGCAAACAACCCTGGGCAACGCGATCATTATGACCAGTTCGTATCCAGTAAGGCCCCCAACGGGAAGCTCTTACCGTTGAAAAAAGGGCGCACCCGCATTGGAGGAAATGACTTCTGGTGGGAATGATTTCTCAGAACCGGGTCCGAGCCAATCGCCCTGTCGTTTCCCTCATCGCGTGTCTTGGAGCGCTGCTGGCGGGCCTGGTGGTGGAGGGTTGCGTCCCTTGCTGCTTGGCGCAATCGCCTCGATCCAAGCCCGAAGCCTGCCACTGGCAGGTTACACCGATCGAATCGGGTGCGGTATTTGATGAGACTCAGTTTCTGGACGCTCTGCATGCCTACGGCAGTGATGGGGATTGTCTCTGGGCAACCGAAGACGGAGGGAGGCATTGGAGGAAGTCATACTGCGTGCAATCACGGTCCGAACGACGAGACAAAATCCAGGCTCTCCAATTCTTTACCTGGACGGACGGATGGGTGCTTGTGGGCTTCAATCTGCTGCTGCACACTACTGACCAAGGCCAAACCTGGCTAACCCAGACCTTTGAGAAGCGAATCATATTTGGATTGCGCTTTGCCAATCCCCAGAGGGGATGGTGGGTCGGCGAACAGTCACTGAGCGGTGTCCCAGACTATCGGGGTGTTATCTACTCCACCGACGATGGTGGAAAAACATGGGACGAAGCTCCTACCCAACTCAATTCTGCATACCGCTGGAAGCTGCTATGGGTATGGCCAGTTTCTCCGATGGACATCTGGGTCGTGGGCGACTTCCTTTTGCATAGCCTCGACGGAGGCAAGACGTGGCAACAGCCCAGTGCTCAATCGGGTGAGTTAGCCACTTTGCGCAACGTGAAAATCCAGTTCCAGAACCCACGTGTTGGTTGGATCTCGCGCCTCCCGCCGGACAACTATATGGTGACCAAGGATGGTGGGAAGAACTGGACTCCTCACCGTCCGCCGACCAAGCCAGCATTCATGGACGATCTGCTTTATCTCAGCACCCAAGAAGCCTGGCTGGCAGCAGGGCGTGTTTATCACTCCACCGACGGTGGAGTATCTTGGAAACCCTCACTTGGGCCCGACCCTGCCCAGGAAGAGCCGCGTTACAATGTGCTTCAATATGTTGCGAACGAACATCTTCTGATCGCCACCAGCGACCAGGGGATTGCCTTCTGCAAGCTCTCCCCAGGCATTGCCGACTCCAAGTAAGCATAAGGCGACGCTTGGGTCAAAGGCTCAAATCCGCCGCGATAGCGAAACCGCATGAAAGGTCATCTCTCGCAGGAGTGATTGGCTGTGCAATTCCCCGCAGACGATAAATCCCGATTGCACTCATTGACCCTAGGCAGGGATTTTGAGTGCTAGGGCCTGTTTGCGTCACCTATGCCTGCGCGTCTGTCTTGGCCAGTTCTGGATGTTGCCGATAAGATTGGGGGCATCGAATCCCGTGAGGTTCCCTGTGAAAAGACTCACGCTTACTCTGCTGCTCTTGACGCCTGCTGCGTTATTCAGCCAAAGCCCTTTCGATGGCGGTTGGATTTTTGATGAAAACTCTGTGCAGCAGTCGGAAAAACCGAAACCAGTGACGTATTTAGTTGCCAAAGGCATGCTTCGCTGCTCTGACTGTTTTGCAAACCCGGAAATTAATGCGGACGGGCGTGACCAAAAGGTCCATGAGACCAGCTACTGGGACACAGTGAGCGCCCGAATCGTCGATGCCTACACGGTTGAAATCATCGCCAAGAAAGCTGGGAAGACTATGTATACAGAAATCGATACGGTTTCCGCAGATGGAAGTACGCTGACCCAAGTGGTGAAAGACACCACGGAAGCTCAACCGGTCACAAGTGAGACTCTTAGCAAACGAGTTAAACAAGCACCCAGTGGCTCTCACATCGTTTCCGGCTCGTGGCTGTTTTACAAGAAAAGCAAATCCAAGGTCGTTCTCAACGTTCCCGCAATCTCGTATAGGTGTACAGCGGATGGATTCAGTGCGTGGACTCCCCTTGGTGAGAGGTACGACGCAAAATTCGATGGCAAGGACTATCCCGTAGAAGACGACCCAGGGCACACGATGACGTCTGTAAAGCTACTAAGCCCTACAGAGGTCGAGATAACCTCCAAACGCAACGGAAAAGTCGTTGGGGTTCTTCACCTTTCCGTTACGCCCGACGGTGAATCCATTCATGGTGTTTTCGAGAACAAGGAAAACAATATCTCATCGAGCTACGAACTGCGGAAACTACAGTAGTAACTTGTCGCAAAATCGCGGTTACACTCCTCACGCCCCTACCGGGGGTTTTGAATGTAATCGCCTGGTTACGTCAGCAATGGCGCTGCCGCCTGCCGTAGAGCAAAAGAAGAGCCGCCAGACATCGGGCGGCGGCTCTGTCGTTTGTCAGGGATGGCGTGTTTACTTTCGCACTGGTAGCTTCTTCCTCTGGAGACTCGGCCGAACCATGCTCTTGGTGTCTTCCGCAGAGGCGGTGGATTGCTGGCAGCCAAGGATGGCGTTGTTGGTGCCTTGGTTGAGGACTGTGTCGCCGCGCGCAGCGCAGACAACGAGGTCGTTAGTCGTAGAAGGGTCGAGATAAATCTGGGCAAGGCCCGAGGTGCTATCAACCGCGAAACCTTTGACGTTGTTGTTAACCACAGCGTCGAGGGTAGTGCTCCACAGGCCGATTCCGTCGGTTCCATCCGCGCCCGTTACGTTGTTATTCCATAGCGCCGTGCCCTTCGTGTAGTAGACACCGATGCCTTCAGACGGAAAGTCCTGCACTTCAACCGTGTTGTTCCATGCTGCCGCTTGAATCCAAGGGTTGGCGGCGTCATCCAGAAAGTAGAAGCCGTCGGCATACTGTCCAGTGCCGGTAAACCTGTTGTCATGGATGAAGTACTGTGATGGGCTGCCTGGTACAAATGGCACATACGCAGGAACAACCCACATTCCCGCGCAGTTACCGGAGGACTCGTTATAAGAAATCTCGATAACCGAGTTCTCCGAAGCTTCCATATCCAAACCGCCGCAGCCACCCTCGACGTGGTTCCCAGTGGTCGGCGAGCCGCCAATGGTCACCCGGCTCGATTTGGAGAATGCGTCCTGAGAAACAGCGACGTACAAGTCATCAAAAAAACTGCTCTGAACGGTGAACGAACCGCTTAGGAAGTAATAATCGAACGGAGCAGAACTCCGGGGAAGCGCCCCGGTATAGTGGATTCCATTCGTTACGTTATAGCCACCAAAATCAGTTGAAAGGAGGCTGGGTTGGCCCTCCATGCGAATGCGGTTGATGGTGACGAAGGTCGGATTCTGGCCCGTGAAGGCCAGCACATCGAAAAGCATCGTGTATGTGATGCCTCCATCATCCACCCAGGGCTGGGTAGCTGGTACCGCGGTCACCTTGAGGGTCAAGTCCGAGACGCTAATGTTGCCATCCGCAAACACAAACAAGCTGGGCCAGAGGCAAGTTGTGAGGTTGGGCTGGCACGAAGCTACGGTTTGGTCCAGCCAGTGGACCGGCAGATTGGGAAGTGCTTCGATGGTCGTGCTGTTCACACCCATACCCTTGAAAGTTCCTTGAAAGTTGTAAACGACCACTTGCTTGGTTAAGTATGTTCCAGCGGCCATCTGCACGGTGCAGCCCGGACCGTAGTTCCCGCACGCATTCAGAGCCGCTTGGATTTTGGCCGTGTCGTCTACGCCGTTTGGTGGCGGGACCTTCACTGTGTGACCGCCCGCCCAGACGGTAACGGGCATAAGCAGGATTAATCCCAAAATGCCCCAAAGAAGCGCAACTCTGAGGCCGACACGTTTCACTCGGCAGTTCATCTCCCGCATGTGGACTTCTCCTTTCCGTAATAATTTGTCTGATGGGAAATGCGTTTCCCGAAAATTTGGGTCAGTCGCCTCAGGGGGTGTGCGTTTCAACGGATGGGAAGTGCTCTCCGGGGAGGCGAGACTCTTGTCGCATCGAAATGCTATGCGGATGAACGCGTAATGTCAGTGACTTGGATCACATGTGATACGCCCTGATCGGCGCGGCCCACAGCGCAAAGCCGGCCGTCAACTGGCGATAAATCCCCATCTCACTCATTGACCCCGGTGGGCCATCCCGCCAAACCTCAATGAGTGTAAAGGCCTGATTACATCCGTAATGCAACTCTCCAATGCCTGTCGGCTAAACTTCAAGAGATTATGCGTACTATTCCGTGCATCGTTCTTGTCCTTCTGTCGGTGACCGCATTCGCTCAAACGACTCAGCAATCCAAATCGTACAGCACCCGAATGGTTTGGGAACCTCCCGACTGGAATTTCCCTCAGAACGTGAAGGGAAATGGCCGACGAGAAATGCTCACTTCGTTCCGCGTTTCAAACTACGAGATCGCACTCGAACGAACGGAGATGAAAGATGTGCAAAAGCATCTTGGGGGCGAAATCGGCTCAAGGGAAACCGACGCCTCGGAATGGCTCTGTTTCCATGGGGCAAACGAGACGGGTAGATGGGTTCTATGGTTGGAGAACGATGAAATTAGCGCCAGTATTGTTGGCGCTTTCCAATGGCGGCAAATCTCGGAAAACGACGTTCTTGATCCTCGTTGTCAGGTACTCCGAGGAGAGGGCTCCACGATCGCTTTACCTCTCCCCTTCACGCTCGGAGCAACACAATCGCAGGTATTGAAAAGTCTAGGTTCACCCACAGCAAGAGACAATGAGCGGCTCGTTTATCTGCATGCACATGACAACGGTTCCTTTGTTTCGTCGAACACTGTCATGGTTCGTCTTCGGGACGGCGTCGTTTGGGCAATTCAGGCATCGAAAACCACATCTGACTAGGACGACTCACGAGAGATCAGTCATCAGTTGGCGACAGATCGCCAATACACTCATTGACCTCGAAACGGCGTCAGCTGACATTAACTTCTGGGTTGCCGTCATCGACCAGAATCCTCGATGGATCTTCTTTCGCCGGTTAAACTCAGAATATGCAGATTCGCACCCTCACCGAGCAGGACGCGGAGGCATTTTGGCAACTGCGGCTCGAAGCCCTGGAAACTGAACCGCTGGCTTTCTCTTCGTCCGCGGCGGAACACAGCCTGACAACTCCGCAGTCTTTTGCCGCCCGCCTCGCCTCCGGTTCCAGCGGAAATTTCGTGCTGGGGGCCTTCGTGAATGGCCAACTCACCGGCGTCGCGGGGTTCTTCCAGCCTCTCGAACAGAAGACCAGGCACAAGGGACGCGTCTGGGGTGTATTCGTCAAAGCCACGCAACGCGGACGAGGCGTCGGAAGGGCGCTGATGGAGGAACTCCTGCGAAGAGTCCGCTCACTGCCGGATCTGGAGCAGGTGACGCTAGCCGTGGCGGAGGGACAAGCTAGCGCCAAGCGCCTGTACTCCCGGTTGGGCTTTGAGGTTTACGGTCGCGAGCCACAGGCGATCAAGGTGGGACGAGCCTATGCCGACGAGGACCTGATGACCCTGCGGCTTCACTAGAGAAC
>JBEKWZ010000089.1:0-8387 GCA_049512555.1 Candidatus Sulfotelmatobacter sp.
CTTATACTCCTCCACTCCCAGCCCCAGATCGATAGTTCTCAAAGCAGGATTATTCGATGCTTCTTCGATCAGCTTGGCCAGCAGACAAAAACCCGGAGAGTATTTCTCCAGGACGCTGTCGAAAGTGGGCTGGTACCAAAACCATGTGTCCTGAAACTCGAATCCATAGTTCCAGGCAAAAGAGTCGTTGCCCGACATCATGCGGGTCAAGGCCAACCAACCGGACGCGGAAAGTAACTTGGCCAATTCCGCCAGAAACACACGCCGCTCCGGACGGGCCATGTTGCTGATGCGCCCAGTATCGAGAAATCGCGCCACATGCGACTGAATGAACTGGGGCAAGACAGGCTCGACCGCATCCCACGAGCGCGCGTGGTCGAGACGCACCGGAGCCTTGCGTCCCATGGCATTCAGAAATCGGCGCAGCATTTTCTTCCGCGGCAATAACGGCTTGTCTTCCCCTGGCCGGCGCTCGAGTTTCGCCAGGCAAACCTGAGCACAGTGGTAAGCCGTGCGCGGGAAGTAACGGTAGCCGATCTGCGCCGAGGCTTTCCGGATCGCGGCCACCGTATTAGAGTCGGCGGGCAGATTCGTAAGCGTTATGTCGCCGAGACCTTGCTTCTTCAATTCGGCCAACACGACCGCGACCAAGGCATCTTTGCATTCCGGCGGGGCGATGAAATCGCAATAGTCCCCGGTGGTGGCGCACAGAAAAGACACGCGACGCCCATCCCCACTGGCCGCAAGCGAAGCCACTCCGCACAGGGATTGACTCTCGTCATAAGCCAGAAAAAGCAGAGGCCGCAGGGTGCGGTGATATGCGCGTTGCACCGCCAGCGACCACTCGTAGGTATAGAAGACTTGCGGCCGATCCACATGCTGCACCAGCGCATTCCACTGCTGGCGCAGATTGGGATCCTCGGGAATTTCCTGGAGCAGGACAAGTCGCAAGTTTAGATCCGCTTCTCGCAAGGTTTGACGAATACGTAATAGTACCAATCTGTGGCGTAAGGATGGCTCGGTCGCGGATAGTCATCTCCAAGGATGCGCTCCGGCCGAAAACGCGGAGAATCGAGCTCGGCGATCACGCGACTCGGGATCGAATAGTGCGTCAGCAACCCACCATGCGCGGAGTCGACCAGACTTCCTTCGCCGCGCCAGAATGCGCCCGACGGAATTCTCTTGAGGATGCGGAGCAAAGTCGCTCCCGCTGCTTGTGCGTACGCCAATGCCGATCGCACCGCCGTCAGAAGAACCAACCATAGCCAGTACAGAATCTTCGAATCCGACGAGAATCGGCGCGCAGTCTGCTCCAGCCGCTTTCGGTTCCACCGCGGCGGGACCACAACCGCCCGGGGATTATGTGAGGAAAAAATAAAGACTCCGTTGGCTTTAAGAACGCGATGAACGTGCGCGAAACAGCTTCGCCGTGCTTGCTCCGGCAGCACATAGTCGATGCCGTTGAACGCGAAAATCACAACGTCGAACGAAGCGTCGGAAAAAACCGACAGATCTGCCGCATCCCCCACTCTAAACTCCATGTTTGGAAACTTCAGGTTCGGAAACTTCGCCTCGCAAGCCTTGACCATCGCCGGTGCGTAATCGACGCCCACATAGCGCGATGCTCGGTTCGCAAGATACGATGTAGTCCTTCCACCCCCAACGCCAAGATCGAGAATGGCGCAGCCCACTGGAGTGTACGAGTCAAACAGCACGCGCTCGCAGGGCGTCAAATAATCCAGCGTCGCATAGTGTGCGGCAACTTCTGGAGCGTCGTAGGTCTGAAGATTCGTTGCTGCGCTGCGGCCAATCATTGCGAAGCCTGACCCTGCGTCATTCCGACGCTTTGTGCGCCCCGGCCCGCGACCCGCTGCAGTCGCGCGTAATAGCCGGACACGTGAGCTTCGAACTCAGCCAGGCTCATCCCCGCCGTAACATGCACACGCGGCAGCGCATACGGCGGCAGGTCCGTGCCCAATCCACCGCCAAAGTTCAGGAAAGCGGCCTGGAATCCGGCCTTCTCTGCCATCGCCAGCACCTGAGGGTTGACGGACTGCGAGTCTCCAAAGGGATAGGCAAACGCCCAGACCGGTTGGTCGAGAACCGATTCAAGTCTCACCCGGCTCTCAGAGATTTCGATGTAAGCCTCCTCGGGCGGCAACTGTGACAACATGGGATGGCTCAGGGTGTGAGCGCCTACAGTCATTCCCGCAGAGGCCAGTTGCAGGAGTTCGGCCCGCGTCAGCAATCCAAACCGGCGGCACGATGCTGAATTTACCTCTCGCAAATCCCGCTCCGCACGTTCGAATTGAATCCGCGCGGCGTGCAGAAATAATTTGCGTTTCCTCGAATCAACTTGCGAGAGCCGCTTTACCGAATCCCACCAGATCGCACGCCGCTGCTGGCGCGACCCCAAGTTACCCTGAATCAAGACTCCTTCGGACGAAATCTCGAAGTGTCCGGCAGGCGCGCCGAGCAATAGTAGAAAAAAGTCTTCGTACCACAGCATCGTCAGCGCTTCTTCAGTGGAAGCGCCGGTAACGAAGAACAGGCAGCTCACTTTCTCCTGCTGCAGAACCGGCAACATGTCGGTCAGACAGTTGACCAGCCCGTCATCACAAGTCAACAGGACGGCCCTCGGCGGCAGTTCGCCCCGCCGCTTGCGCCAGGCAAGCACATCCTCGGGCGCAATCACGTTGTAATGCGCTTTCAGCAGACGCAGTTGGAGGCGCAGCGCGTCCGCCCTGATAAGGTTCCCGTCAAACGCCGGATCGATGGGTTCGTATCCTTCCGGAAGCACTCCGTGATACGTGAGCACTGCAAGTCCTGGGGCAGAAGTGCGATGAAAAACTCCGGCCATTGACAATGCGGGATAGACCACCTTCTTCAGGAAGGGACTGACGATACTCATTGCGGGTTGACCGGTTCGACCAGTTCCCAGCTCAGCGGAGTTCCGCGCCCAATGTCGCAGGCGGCGCGCCGTCCTAACACTTCCGCGAGATGCCGTGTATGCAACCCGGGCCCTGGACGGATCGAGCGGACATTTTCAGCCGTGAACAGATCGCCCCGTTTCACATCCTGTACCACGAACAGCGAGCGCCGGAACACCCTGCTGCTCGCCTCTTTCGCACTGCATCCGAAAAAAACTTTGCCCAACGCCTTTTCCGTCACGCGAACCGCATCCACCATGGCCTTGAATTCATGCGGCTCCAAAGAGAACGCGCTGTCCGGCCCCGGCTCCGACCGCGACAACGTGAGATGCTTCTCGATGATGCAGGCACCCAGCGCAACCGCCGCTACTGGAACCGCAATCCCCATGCCGTGATCAGAAATGGTGTGATCCGACAGCCCCGCGGGGACATCGAAACGTCGCGCCAGTTCCGGAATGGTGCGAAGATTCATCTCCTCCGCCGTCGCGGGATACGCGCTCGTACATTTCAGCAGAGCAATCTCCGTCGCTCCCGCCTGCCGCGCTGTCTGCAGCGCCTCTTCAATCTCCTCGAGCATAGCCATGCCCGTGGACATGATCAGCGGCTTGCCCGTTCGCGCCATCTTCTGAATGAGCGGGATGTCCACCAATTCGAACGATGCCACCTTGTGCGCGGGCACGTTCATCGCCTCGAGAAAATCAACCGCCGTGGCATCGAACGGCGTAGAGAACAAATCGAGCCCGAGATCGTTAGCGACTTGCTTTAGTTTCGGCTGCCACTCCCACGGGGTGTAGGCTTGACCGTAGAGTTCGTACAGAGTGCGCCCATCCCAAATTGTACCGCTGTCGAGGCGGAACTCTTTCCGATCGCAGGCAATGGTGATGGTATCGGGGGTGTAGGTCTGCAGCTTGACCGCATCCGCACCTGCTTTGTGGGCAGCATGAATGATCCCGACCGCCTGCTCGAAGTCCTGATGATGATTTGCCGACACTTCGGCAATCACGTAGACCGGATGGCCCGCACCGATCGCCCGGCCGTTGATTCGTAGTACAGGTCCCGTCGCACTATTCACGAGGAACCTCGGATTCGTTCCCTCTATCTTCCTCACTCAGATCCAATCGAAGATAAACTTTCTTTCCGGCATGCACAAAATACGCGCCGCGATAAGGCGGGAACGTGCGCGCGCGGATCACATTGAGCAAGTCTTCTGCACGATACGATTTCTCCAAATCAATCTCATCGATACTTTCGACGTCACGCGCGCGATGGTAACTTCCCAAGCCCGCCGGTTGCGCAGTCCGCGAACAGCTCCCCGCACGGATGGACGGCCAAGTGTCTTTGAAGAGTTCCAGTCCCTCGACTTCGAGCCGGCGATAAAGGCTTGCACCTGTGTCAGTGATCTCGATTGCAACTTCTTTCTGCGCGATCACGTCCCCGGTGTCAATGCCCCGGTCGATATAGTGAAGTGTCACACCGGCGGGAGTCTTCGTCACGATGCTCCAGACGTTCGGGAAACACCCACGGTTGTGGGGCAACAGGGCCGGGTGAAGGTTGATGCAGCCTTGCGGGAAAAGACCGATGAAGCCGTCGCTCAAAACGTACGCGAACAACACGGAGACAGCTATGTCTGCCTGAAGATCCCGAACCTGATTCAGGACGCGGGGTTCTCTTAATTGCGAACCGTCGAGCACGAGACAGTTTGTGTTTGAGACTTCGAGGCGAATCTCATCTCCATACTTGGAGCGCGCGTCGGGGTGGACGGCCAGCCCAACAATTTCGTCGCCTTGTTGACCTAACCACTTCAAAGCCTGCCAACCCAGCCAGTTATTGCAGAGACAGAAAATGCGCATCGTTTTCCTCAGCCGCACGTAAGTTCGCCGAACACGCGCTCCGTTCCGCGGCCGTCCACAAGTTTGCCACAGAGTTGCGACAAAGCCGCACGTTCGGCTTCGGACGCCAGAAGACTCGTGACCCGTTTCGCAATTTGCTGCTCCGTGACGGTTCCTGCGGTTCCGAGGTGGACGGCCGCGCCTAGCGCGGCCAGCGCATGCGCGATCGGTTTCTGATTATCGGCAAGGTCGATCAATATCAGCGGCAACTGGAGAAGGCACATTTCCCAGCAAGTCGTGCCTGCTCCGGCGACGGCTAGGTCGGCCTGGGCCATCAGTTCTGGCATATTCGCAACGCTCTTCAGAAGCCGAAATCGGCCGCCGCCCTGCGACGCCGACCGCTGCAGGCTCTCGAAATGCGGATTGCTGCCTCCCACCACCACCGTCACCTCGAGATCGGACAGCATGTCAGACCGTGGGCGCAAGGCCTCGATCACCTTCGCGGTGAGATTCCCCGGATCGCTGCCCCCCATCGTAACCAGTACCTTGCTGCCGATTGTCGCGATCTCCCGCTTCCAACCACGCCAGGACGTAAATTCGCGCCGCAACAGGCAATAGCGAGGTCCCAGCAGGAGACGCGTATAAGACTCGCGGGCCCCATACATCTCCTCATTCGCATGCACGTTCTGATTCAGCACCACATCGGCGAAGTAGTGCCGCGCGCTGCCATAATCATCGAGGAAGAGAACCTTAAATCCAGCGGCTTTCAGAGCTTGCTGATAGTCCGCCGTGAACTGGTAGCCATCCACCACGATCCAAGCGGCCGCCCGTTCTCGCGCCAGGGCGATCGTCTGACTCGCATCATCAGCCGTTCCTGCCGCGTGTGAAATGGACACGACTTCGCATGACTCGGCGGTAAGCCGCGCTTGAATCGCCGGTGTAGCTTCCGACATTGCGAATACGGCGCGGCCACCGGCGTCCTGCCACGCCTGGGCCAGCGCCAGGCACCGCATGACGTGACCAGTTCCAATCGCGATACTGGCATCCGCCCGAAAAAAAAGATTCATCGCACCCGGAATACAGGTTGAGCCATCGGCCCTTCAAGGAAGCGCGCAGGATTGGAGTCCTCGAGCCACGATGCCAGGGTCTTCAGGACTTCCGCATAAATCTCCAAAGTCTGATGGATCGCGGCGGAGTCATGAGCAGCCGTAAGGTTGTGCGTCGCGAGCACGAGCACGCCTCGCTTCACCGCTTCCTGCTGAAATAGGTTTTTCAAGAGCGGACTGTCGGTTCCGGTCTGGTCGCGGAATTTCAGCAGAGACCATTGCGGGCGACCAACTGCGCAAATGCGCTGCCCGAGTCCAGCCTCCCTTGCCATGGCATTGATTCCATCCTGCAGCATTCGACCATTCGATTCCAGCCGCGCCAGAGCATCGGTCTGTTCGAGAATATCGAGCACTTTCATCGCGGCGGCCATCGACGCGACCTCGCCTGCAAAAGTGAAGCTGTAGAAAATCTCCTCGAAGGTGCGCATGATATCGGCACGGCCGAGTACGCAGGAGATCGGAAATCCATTCCCCATGGCCTTGCCGAAGCAGGCCAGGTCGGGGGTCACGCCATAGAGTTTCTGAGCGCCTCCAAGACCGAAGTGGAAACCGGCGCAAATTTCATCAAAGATCAGTAGCGCCCCGTGCTTATGCGCAAGGTCCTTCACGTTCTGCAAGAAACCTGGAGCAGGCTCCACAAAATTCACAGGCTCCATAATCACCGCTGCAAATTCCCCAGGATATTCTGTGAAGAGTTTCTCCAGGCTTCCGAGATCGTTGTAAGCAAATGGATGCGTCAGATCTCGCACGGCCTTGGGCACGCCTGCGTTGCGGGTGGTTGAGCCGATATACCAGTCCTGCCAGCCGTGGTAACCGCAGCACGCGATGCGGTCGCGACCGGTGAAGGCGCGCGCCGCTCGCACCGCACCCGAGGTGACATCCGAGCCGTTCTTACCAAAACGCACCATCTCGGCGCAGGGAATCAGCCGAGTCAACCGCTCCGCGAGTTGCACCTCCAGCGGATGCGGAAGAGAAAAACTATGTCCCTCGGCCAACTGCGCCGTCGCCGCCGCGTTCACTTCTTCGTGCGCGTAACCGAGAATGTTGGGCAGCAATCCCTGCACGTAGTCGATGTATTCGTTGCCGTCCACATCCCAGACACGGCAGCCTTTCCCCCGTTGCAGAAAGATTGGGGCCACTCCCTGCACGTACTGCGTATATCCTTTGCTGAACGTTTGCGCGCAGCCCGGAATCACTTTTTTCGACCGTTCGAGCCACGCCTGGGACTGCGCCAGCGGGCGTTTTGGAGCCGCCCCAGCTTTCGCCTGCTCGTAAAGACTCTTGTAGTACCCCTCGTTGGTTATGGTTTCTGCCTGAATAGTCGCCAAGTCCGGCCTCTCCTTCAATAAATCAAATACTTCGCGAAATCCGAATTCACCGTTCCGGGAAAATGCCGCATACACCTTCCGCACGAATTCCAGGTCCGCGGGATGATCTACAGTCCACCGATACTGCGCCGGGGACACCGGAATTTCGCTTTCCACGTTTGCGATCCGGAATTTGTCCGTACGCAAGTAAGGCGTCACGTGCTCGCGTTCGGAGGGCTTGCCGGCTTCGCGCCAGGCTCGCTCCAGCGCCGCGAACGAAAACACTTCGGTGTCGAGGCCATCCGGATAGGTGTAACGCTCGATGTTGCATGCGTAGTCGCAATCACCGTGTTCGAAACGAGACAGCACTTTATCAATAACGACCGGGTCGATCAGAGGACAGTCAGCCGTGATGCGGACGATGACATCTGCCTGATTGGCCTTGGCCGCCTGGTAAAAACGGTCCAGCACATCCTGTTCGCTGCCGCGGAAACAGCCTACATTTTCCCGTTCGCAAAACTGGGCGATAGGGTCGTCAACTGCCCTGTCCGTGGTCGCGACTACGACTTTGTCGATGTTCTTCGCTCTACGGGTGCGATTCACAACATGCCAGATCATGGGGTGCCCCGCTAGATCTTCGAGCACCTTGCCCGGAAACCGCGACGACCCCATCCGAGCCTGAATTAGAGCCATGTTCACTTTACCGCTACTCCTCTTACCGCTGCTCCAACGGAGATCGTCTTCCCCTGGGCGGAAGAATGCTTCGCCGCAAACACGATCTGCATCAGAGCGGCCGCCTCGGGGATGGGCAGCGTCGTGGGCCGCTGTTGCGCCAGACATTCGAGGAAATGCTTCATCTCGTCGACGTACATCTGATTGATTTCCCAGGTTTCGAGTTGTGGAAACGTCGTCCATTCCCTGCTCGCAGCGTCATACCAACGCACTGCTCCCGCATTGAAGTCCCAGAAAATGGAACCGAGCTCTCCCGCAATTTGACAGCCCCGCTCGTAGGTCCTCTGCACGTAGTCTAAATGGATTTCCGAAATCGCTCCTCCCGCGTGACGGCACAGGAGAGCCGCGACATCTTCTGTCTCAATCGCAAGCGAACTCAGGTGACCCGCGGAACAGAAAACCGAGTCGACTTCGCCGAGGTACCAGCGCGCCAGGTCAATCTCGTGAATGCAATCCAAAATGCATCCCCCGCCGGTCTCGACT
>JBEKWZ010000090.1:0-8381 GCA_049512555.1 Candidatus Sulfotelmatobacter sp.
GGAGGAGGAACTTGGCGGCAGCGGTCCCACATGTCCGGCGGACGAAGCGTTGCTCTGGACGAGTTTGACTACGCCGATGACCAGCAGGATCGCGGGCCATGTTCTTCCGAAGCCGATACGAGAAACGCTATCCAGCAGGAAGAGCACACCCAGAGTGATCAGCATCGCGGGGCCCATGAGCCTGCGAGTGCGGCAATGCTGGCACTGGCAAAAAGTTCTATTGGTGCTGATCAGTCCCCACTGTTTGGCGAAGAGCCACACGCCCAGGAAGATCAGGATCAGCGGCCAGAAGCGATCCAGGCCAAATTCAAAGAGCCCCGCCGTGTGCAACAGGAACAGCACACCCAGGCCGATGAGAATGGCGGCTCCGGCCGGAACCTTGGAGCCTTCGAATTTCTCTCCTGCGCCAAAGGTAGCTGCCAAGCCGAACGGATCGGGAGCAGGTTCTCCCATCTGAATTGCTTTGGCGCTGCGAACCGCGTCGATGATCTGGTAGACGTAGAAGAAGCCAATCGCAATTCCGAGAACCGTGATTGCGGGCCACGGAAGATCGGAACTCACCCCCAAGATCAAGAGCACCAAGATGACCAGGTGCGAAAGGCCTTTGGCGTACTGGCCGGTGTAGACCGCGCCCACGCCAATGGGAAAGAATCCAGCGAGAATCCCCGCCAAGGCGGGATTCGGCCCAGAGTTCATCGGCGGACGAGGTCCGGGCGTATAAGCTCCCACCGGCGGATAAACGGTTTGCACCGGCGGCACGAATCCCGCAGCCGGAGCGACGCCATCCATGCGCGCAGCAAGGCATGCTTCGCAGTAAATCACTCCGCGGACGTCGCGGGTGCATTGGTTACAAAGTGGCTTGCCGCACGTGCGGCAAAAGGCCACTGCAGCAACATCGTTGTGCGTGGCGCAATTCATACGAACCTCCTGTACGTGGTCACCGACACTACAGGCAGATCGCTAGACGGAAGACATGGACCCATATGAGCGCTGGCCAGAATGAGTTGATTCTCGGTCTGGCTGTAATTGCGCTCCTGCTTCTGCTCGGGCTGTTGTGTTGTGTCGTTCTTGTGTTCTTTCTGTTTCGACGGTCCGGGTTCGGCAGGAGTCAGGTTGCGTTTGATTCCGCGAACGGCAGCCTGCACTTCATAGACGAGCCGGACATTGTCGTAATACCGCACGACCCGAGCCTGCGTATTGTAGTACGTGTGCCGGATCGCGGACGGCCGCAAGCTGATCTGACGAAGGTCGCCCGGTTTCACACCGGCGACGGTCAGGCTCACCGACAGCGCGAAGAATGCCATGCCGAATGACATGGCGAAGCGCGGCTGGCGAACCATGGCCCAGATCGGCTCGAGGAACGAAGCTTGCACGTGCTCCAGCCACGAAACGCGCGGCTGGCGAACGGGCACGGCTGTCCGAAGGCGTTGGGTGTCAACGCCCGTCGTGGATGCCAGAATGTTGTTGACCAGGCTGGCTGGAGGCTCCACCTCCGTGAGACCCTTCAGCCAGTTGCGGCCCGCCTCAGCTTCAGCGAGCAGCGGCCCGCACGTCCGGCATACCCGGGCGTGGGCCTGGAATCGTCCGAGTCCGGCGCCAGTCAGAACGCCGTCGATGGCATCCGTGAGCAGGTGCTCGAACTCGTTGCACTGCATTCCGTTACTGGTATGGTCTGGCATCACATCACCTGCCTATAGGTACGTTGTAAGAGGCGCGCAAGTTCCGCCCGCCCTCTATTTATTCGCGATTTCACGGTACCCTCCGGAACCTTCAAAACGGTTGCGATTTCACGGTAGTCCATATCCTGTAAGTCCCTTAGAATCACTGCTTCCCGAAGCTCGGGCGAAAGCCGCGCCAGGGCCGCGTGCACGGTCTCTCCGACCTCCCGGCTGCGTACGTGGGCGTCGGGGGGCGCGGATTGGTCAGGAATTTGCTCACTGAGCGGCTGTGCGTCCTCATGATCCGACGCCGTAGTATCCATGGAGTCAGTCATCCGGTCCTGCTTCGACTTACGAAAATGGTCGACCAGCAGGTTGCGCGTGATGGTCGTCACCCAGGTCACGAACGCTCCCTTGGTGTGGTCATAACTCGGAAGCGTCCGGTACATCTTGATGAAGACTTCCTGGGTGAGGTCCTGCGCGTCGTCGCTCGTCCCGGCAAAGCGGTAGCAGATGTTGTATATCCGGCGGCTATAGGTCTGCACGATTTCCTCCCAGGCGGTGGAATCGCCGGCGATACATCGCCGCACCAGCATCGCGACCACCTGTACGTCTTCCACTCGCTCTCCCCGGAAATCTGCGACAACCCTTGAGACTCGTGCCCTGACAACTGGCCCCGATTACCGACCGCAATCACTTAACGCGACTTGGATGATCGAACCACTGAGACTCTCTCCAAGCCGCTCACTAGACAGTACGTGATTGTGGTCATCGAAGTTCGCCGTTTAAGCCACTGTCTCGGCTGTTCAACTCGGCGAACACGGAATTGTAGCAGCGACGCGAGCGCAAGAGGACTGAGGTTCGCGATGCAGTCTGCCGAACTCCAGCCGTGAAAGCCGGCCCAGGAGCCCAGCCGCGAAGCGGCGAAAGAATGCAGCCCACAGCGCAAGCTGTGGGCACATGTCAGGAACATGAGCAAGAGCCCCGGAGGGGCGAAAGACGCAGCGCAGCGCAACGCAACATCCGACCGAAAGCGTCTGACTACAGCGGCGATCGCTCTTAACACGCCTTTAACACTCCCCTGCTAGCATGGAATTGGATCGAATGCCTTCACTGGAGGTGTTTATGATTCCTCTCTCTTCCTCATCCGAGATTTCCGGCGGACTCACCTGGAAAAAAATCTCCTGCAACCGCAGCTACGAACTCAAACTCAACGACCAAATTGTCGGCACGCTCAAGCAGCCAAGTTTCTGGTCATCCGACTTCATCGCCGAAACGCAGACCGGCAACTGGACGTTCCGCAAGATCGGTTTTCTAGGCAATGGCGCCGAGGTCTTCGACTCCGCCTCACAACAACCGATCGCGACCTTCAAAGCCGAATGGGGAGGCGGCAGCACCCTGACCTTCACCGACGGCCAGAGCTTTCGCCTGCAGTGCAAAGGCTGGTGGCGTCCAGTGTGGAGCGTGATTGATGAGGCTGGTCAGCCAGTAGCGGTTCTGGACGTGCGCGACAAAACGGTTGACGTGCCAGCCGCGGGCGCAGTGCCCGACAGCCGCCTGTCGCTGCTCATCATGTTCACCTGGTATCGCGTGCTGAAAGCCGAAGAAGACGCTCAAGCCGCCGCCGTGGTCGCCGCCGTTTCGTAGCACTCGCGAGGCCCAGGGGCTAAAGCCCGTTCGATTTTTGTCCGCGAACGCGGCCCTGAAGGGCCGCTCTTCCACAAATTGCTACACTTCCACGCGGATCGCGCAATCGCAGATCGGGCGTACGAGACCCCGCATAGATGCACGCCGTGTATTCTATGTCGCAAGCGGTGTCGCGCATACGTTGACGCGCATACGTTGACGCGCATACGTTGACGCGCATGCGTTGACGGGCTTATGCAGTGACGTGGAAGAGCGGCGCTTCAGCGCCGCGTTAGGATCCTGCTCGCGATGGGCTTTAGCCCCTGTGGAATCTGCGCCCGCTACTTCATCACCGCCGGCGCCGGATATTCCGGCAGCTTCTCTTTGTTCTGATTCGCCCGCTTCACTTCAAGTTCGTCGAACAGGATGGACGGCGCCACCACGCTGTGCGGCACATTCAACGGATGATTTTCCACGTGCGCGTCGTCCCCGGCCGCGATCAGGTTGCTGCGCAGGGCGCGAATATCGAGATCTCCAAAGGCCGCGCCGCGCACCAGTTCTTCGTGTCCGTCCTTGGTCCAGACTTTGTAGAGAAGACGCGGGGTCAGCTTCGGGCCAAAAGTTTCCACGTAGAAGCAATACTGCAGGTCGCGCTGCTGGCACAGGTCGACCAGCTTCTTCTTCATCTCATCTTTTGATGTGGCTTGCGAAACCGTCACGATCAAATTGCTGTTGTGGGCCCCCGGCTCTCCCGTGGGAATCTGGGCGCGACCGTGGCCGTTCGACAGGGGAAAGTCGCGAATCGGCTCGCGACCGGTCAGATAATTCACCAGCGTACCGTTTTCAATCAGCGACACGCGTTTGGCCGGGACACCCTCATCGTCAATCTCGTAATGCCCGAGCAAGGCTTCGCCGTGATACGAAGAGATCGTAGGATCAGCGACTACAGAAAGAAACTCAGGTAAAACGCGGCTTTTATAACTGGCCGCGAACGCCCCGGTCGTCCGCGAGTTCTTGCCCAGTTCCGGCTTGTGGCCCAGAATGTTTTCGCCCACCAGGTCGGAAAAAACCGAGGCTGCCGCATCCCCCGAGAACAGCACCGGGCCGCGGTATTCCTCTTCCGCCACCGGCGCTGCACGCAACTCCTTCAGGCTGACGGCCAGTTTCGTGGCTCGCGCCACAAATTCCGTGGCGGACGGCAGCTCTTTCACGCTGCCCACGGTGAATGCCGAATCGCGCTCCAGGCTCATGCCATCCTCAGCCTGCGTCGAAGTCGAAATGTTCATTTCATACAGGCTCTGGCCGCTGCGCACCACCGTGCCCTCGGAGTCAACCAGATAGCGGTTCACCGTGTGGAAGCTCAGGCTCGCGTCAAACGATTCGAGCTCCGGATCATTCTTGTAGAGCGCCGACGCGTCCTGCAGCATCCGCTTGTAGGGCTCCGAATCGAAGTCCAGTGTGGCCAGCGGCTCGATCGACTGCACTGGATCGGCATGCGCGAAGTCGTCCACCGGCTGGTCGATGGTGAGTTGCTTTAGCTGCGCCTGCTTGGCGGTGAGCGACTCGGCCGCCGATTTATAAGCGCGGTCGGTGGCGAGCCACAACTGGCGGCGCAGCGCCAGCATGTCGTTGTCCAACGGCATGAAGTCGATGGTGCCCTTGCCCTGCCCGAAGTAGCTGTCCTGTTTGTAATCGCCGATTCGCACCACCACCCGCAGAAATCGATAGCGTCCGCGGACTCCGGCGCGCAGCGCGCCGAAGGAAGCTTCGGCGGAATACTGATCCACATCGAAGATTCGATATTCGATGTAATACGGCGCGTCTACCTGCTCCATTTTCAGTTGCGCTTTGGAGCGGTCGAGTTCGGCGCGCATGGCCGACAGGACAATGTCGTCGCTGCCTATGTTTTTCTGTTGGCCGAAGGCCCCAGCCGCTAAAGCGCCGAACGCCAGCAGCGCGCGGATCAAGCGCCAGGTAAGTCCGTTATTCCGTCTTGTTCGTGTTGCCGGAATCGTTATCGCGGAGATCGTCGCCGTCGGGATCATTGCTGTCGTCGTCATTGCTTTGTCCCCGCATCGTTCTTCTTAGTCGCGTCTTCGCCCAATGGCGCCGGCAGGATGGGCGGGCGGTTGAGGGAGTGCGCGCGCTTTTGTACTTCAATCTCAGAGAACAACATGGCGGGCGCCGCGGCCGCGACCGGAACCTGTCCCGACTCCGCGCCACAGATGCCATTAAAAATTTCCGTTTTTTCCCCGGTCAGCATAATGCGATTCAGAGCGGCCAGCGGCGTACCCACGATGTCGATGCCGCGCACCAGTTCGTCCGGCTTGCCGTCGGCATAGACTCGCCATACCAGAACCGGCAGCACCTGGAACGCTTGCGGCATCGAACGCTGGGTCAGCGTAAAGCCTCCTTGAATGTCTTCGAAATACAGTCCATACGGCTTGTTTTGTTTCTTGACCTCATCGATCAGCTTCTGCCGCAACTCAGAATCTTTCACCGTGCGCGACGAAGTGACGATCAGATTGCCCTGCCGCCCGGTCGGCATCAGTCCTGGCTGCGAGCGCCCATGCCCGTTGGAGTTGGCGAAATTCTTAATGGGCATGCGCGACATGAGGAAGTTTTTCAGGATGCCGTCTTTGATGACTTCGACGCGCGTCGCTGGCATGCCTTCGTCGTCGAACTCGTACCAGCCGCCCAGATCCACGCCGTTAAGCTGGCGCTGCGTGGGATCGTCCACCACGCTCAGGAATTCCGGAAGCACCGCCTGGCCCACTTTCTTAGTAAAAGTCTGTCCTTCCTGCTCGCCGCGCTGGCGATGGCCTTCGAGTCGGTGCCCGAGCACCTCATGAAAAAAAACTCCCGCAGCGCGGCCGGACAGTAAAGCCGGCCCGTCGAACGGCTCGGCCAACGGAGCGTCGCGCAGAGCTTTCAGATCGGACGCCATTTTTTCTACGCGCGCCGAAATTTCAGATTCCGGCGGCAGGTGCTCCAGGCTCTCGGCCTGAAAAGTTTCCACGCGCATCAGCTCCATGCCGTCTTCGGCGCGGGTTTCCGCCTCAATAGCCACGCGGATAAACGCGCTGGGAGCCACCACGTGATTGCCTTCCGTCGACAAAAAATGAAAGCGCGTCTTTTGCGCGCTAATGATCACCATCGAGGAATAAATGTAGGGATAGTCGCGAAAGTGAGCCGAGTATTCGCGCACAAATTTTTCCATCGCGCGCTGGTCGGGAGCAGGCGCAACGTCTTTGTAGTCGACGTGAGTCGGCGGTTTTTCTTCGGAAAAATCCGGCGAAGTATCTTCCTCCTGCGCGTGCACCTGCGTATTGGTTTTCACATTCAGGTAGGCCTTGGAAGCCTTGCGATACTCCTCGTAAGTCAACCGCCAGAGTTCGTGCGCAATCGCATTGCGGTCGTCCTCGAGTGGCAAAGATCCCGAAGTCCGGGCGGAGGCGCGGTTCTGGGAGTGCGCGTTGTCGAGCTCGGGCGCGCCAATCCGCATGCTGACGTCGACCGCCCGCCGCCGCCCCGCCGTCGAATTCACCAGGCTCCCCTGGCTGCCGATCGCCAGAACGATGCTCTGGTCGTAGACGGAATAGCTCATGAAGTAGGGAGCAGGATCGAGCTTGTCCAGGCTGCCCTGCGCGCGCTGCATCTCGGCTTGCATGGTCGAGAGCAGCTGATCGACTTTGTCCTTGGCTTTATCTTTATCTTTGTCCTTGTCCGCGGGAATCGAAGATGCCCAGGCTTGCAGGCCGGCGCCGAGAGCGATGAGGAAGACAAAAATATGAGCCAGAGTACGAGCAGATCGATTCTTCATGAGGAGGCGAAGCCTCTCCCTGGGCTTCAAAATACGTTCTCGAAGTATGTTCTCGAAGTACGTTCGCGAAGTACGTTCGCGAAGTAAACCGTAAGCTTAGCAGATTGATCTGCTCCAGTCCCTGCGTCTAAGAGGAAGGAGAGAATCTCACATTAATAAATGCTTCGCGCCACTATTCGCTCCGGAGAATGGCCATAATCTCGAATCTGGAAATGCGTCGCGTCGCCGACCAGATGCTCACTGCCGCGACCAGTGCGAACAACAATACCAACCCCGCCGACGTTGCCAGGCCAACCGGCTGTGCCCCATCCATCAGGCTTTCGAGAAAGCGGCCGGTGAGCTGTGCTCCGGCGATTCCAGGGATGGCTCCGGCCATCACCATCATCAAACCATGCCGCAACAGCATCCCGCGCAGTTGCACCGGCGTGCCACCGAGGGCCATGCGCACGCCCATCTCCTGCGTCCTCTCGACGACGGCGTAAGAAACGATGCCGTAGATGCCAATAACCGCCAGCAGCAGCGCGAACCCCGCGAACGTCCAGACCGCCGTCCGGTAGAATTTCGGATTCGCGAAGACTTCATCCAGCCGCTGCTGCATGGTCTTTACGCCGAATACCGGAACCTGCGGATCGACCGACTGAATGGTATCGCGAATCGCGGCCAGATGATCTTCCGCCCGGCCATCCACGCGCACCACGAACGTCGAGAAGAAACTGCCGGGAGTCTCCGACGGAATGAAGACCTCGTTCCCGTTCACCATGGTGGGATCGGTCTCATACGACATTTCCTTGACCACGCCAATAATTTTCCGTGGCGCGTCTCCCTCAATCGTAAGCTGATGACCGACGGCGTCCTGCGGCGCGCCAAATCCGGCCGCGAATCGCTCATTCACGACTGCAACCTTCGCGCCCGAACGGACTTCGGCTTCGGTGAATTCCCGGCCGTACAGAATCTGTGCGCCCATAGTCTGGAAATATCTCGACAGAACCGGGATCAGCGTGGAACTGCGGTTGGCTGGGCGACCATCCAATCCGAACGGTCCCCCGACAAACGCCGATGCGTAGAGCGGAAGAAATTCGGTGGCGCTGGCGGCACGAACTCCCGGCAGCCTGCGAACGCGATCCAGCACATCCTCAAAATAAGGCAGCTGCCGGTTGTTCAGTTGATGGGTCGTGCCATCCAACGAGACGCTGGCGGTTACCACTCCTCTCACGTCGTAGCCCCGGTCGATTCTCATCAAGTGGACGAACGCGCTTCCCAGGCCCACCGAGGCC
>JBEKWZ010000091.1:0-8370 GCA_049512555.1 Candidatus Sulfotelmatobacter sp.
ACCTGCTGAGAGGTCAAAACATAGGCGTAGGTTTTCCGGTCCGCAGGGTTACTGCCGCAACCAAACGCAAATATCAACAGGAAGAAACAGATCGAGCCTGAGGCGATAACCGGCAACCGAAATTTAGCAGCGCTTTTCATCATGATTTCACCCCGCCGCCGGTCTCAGCCGTAATGATGCCATCGCCCTTAAGCTCATGCACCTTTCGTGCCATGATCTTCGATTACCTTCGTTTCACGCCTCCTATTAAAAGTGCTTTGTTTCGCGTTGGGAGTGAACGGATTCTCTCCGCCCCCCTTCTGCGGGGCCTTCGCATTGCCAAAATTTGGAACTCCAGTTGACGAAACGAGGCGTTAGCGATTATTGACCGGGTGATCATCTAACGCACAGAAAGCCAGTCTGCGGGCACAGCTTTGATGCCCCACACGTTACTGGGTTCATCCAACTCCACACCCAACAGCCAAATTTTCTCATGTTCCCCGAGAGAGATGCAGTTGACTGTGCGTCCAGTAACGTTCGCGTCGGTCGGAAGCCCTCGCAACTCAACTGCGGTGCCAACTGTGACCGAACGAGAGACCCGCGCGGCACATCCTCGCAGATTTACGAGGATTATCTGGCATGGCTCGGAAAAAGGGTGCAGGGAGTCGAGACTGATTAGCGTGATCGGAATCGCGCAAGGAATTCGAGTGCCACTCCGTTGCGCAGCTTTTTTCTCTAACACGCTCAGGCCGTAATTCCTCCCGGAAGAGCATAATCTCAAACGCGCATCCAAGGATCGTCACGGATCGTTTCTTGTTCGGAATTCGTAACAAGAGTCACGCGTCAATGACTGAAATCGATGTCACGTCAACTGAGCAGCTCTTTAGCCCGCGACCCTCATCACTTCAGTTTGGAGAGAACCGATTTCTGCGACTTTAGTCTGCCGACGGCAACTCGACATGGTCTATGACAAGAAACTCCTTGGGCATTAGCTGTTGCTTCAGTTTCAGACCAATCTGCTCTTGAACTGCATTTAGGATTGCAGGCTCAGAAGAATCGGAAGCTGTCGGCCACATCAAGGTGACGTCATAATGATAGGGAAGTTGGGTTTTGTCTAGAACGGGACGACCCAGTTGCCCGGACAATATCCTCGCCAGAGTGGCCATCGGAACTTCTCTGCCTGATATTGCGCCCTCCTCAACTTGAATGACACGGAGGCGGGAATCTTCGTAGTCAGGTGCTGATTCTCGAAGCTTCGAACCGTCCTCAACCGTGAGTTCATACACTGGAATGAGTCTGGTTTCGCGGTGAACCGCCAGCTTGAAGTGGTCGGACAAAAGCCCCTGAAGCACGCGCTCGCCGCCGGCCCCTGCCCCAGGGTTGTCTGCCTTCGCTTCAATATCGTATCGCCGGGAGTTCAGCCAGCTTGGTGCTCCTACGATTTGGTCGTCATGCACCCCGTATGCGCATTCGATGAGCGCCTGCGGAGGCTCGTTCGTCGCGGTCAACTCGTCTGGCCCAATCTTTGTCGTACCGCCCGCATGAATGTTGGATTTACTTAGCTTGACAGAAGCTGTCTTGTACAAGGGCGCAGCAGCGTTTGCATTTTCGTCCTGCGATTGAGCGCGAGTTTGCGTTGCGACCAAGAAGAATGCAAATGGAGCGGTCGCAACCACTAATCGACGAAGACCTGTGCGAAAGGACATGCGCGGACCTCCTAACCAAGGCGACAAGAACTCTGGTTACTGAGAGTCCGCCATACCAACAGAAGGTTGCTTTATTCTGCTCCCAAAATGTTCCAATTCCAAGCGATCCCACATGAGGACTTGACTCCGACCGGCCGTCTCATGGAAGGCGATTTCACTCAAACCCCGAAGCGCAGGGTTCATGGATGGCCAGTTCGAACTCCTCCCGGTGAAAGCGGATTGATTCGGAAGTCCAGGCTTGAAATGGCAATTTAGAGTGTGTAAGGTAGGCGACTAGCAGACCCCAACGCGGCAAAGGATGAATCTATGAATCGCACCACACCGGTTTCGGCACAGCCACTCGCGGACCTCGATCACCTCGATGAGTTCATGGAACGTCGCTATCAGGAAGGCAAGTCCGAGACCGAGTTTCGCCAATACGACGCCCAGGCGAATCCCGGCGTGGCTGAGTTCTACCGCCTCAACCACACGCACCAGACGCTGGACTACGTCCTCGCCAAGGAGAAGGAGTATTTCGGGCTCAAGAAGGGCAAGAAGACGGTTTGGGAGGCTGCCGAGTTTCTGAACACGCTGGTCGATGACAGCGATCCCGACACCGACCTGACCCAGACCGAGCATCTGCTGCAGACCTCTGAGGCGTTGCGCCGCGACGGCCAACCGCGCTGGATGGTGTTAGTCGGTTTCCTGCACGACTTGGGCAAGTGCCTCTGCTTGTATGGCGAGCCCCAGTGGGGCGTGGTGGGCGACACCTTCCCAGTGGGTTGCGCATGGTCGGATCAGATCGTCTATTCAGAATATTTCCAAAATAACCCGGATCGCAAGGTGCCCGAGTACCAGACGAAGTACGGCATCTACGAGCCGCGCTGCGGACTGGAAAACGTGCACATGTCATTCGGGCACGACGGCTACATCAACGAAGTCGTCAAGCCCTACCTGCCCGACGAGGCGCTTTATATGCTGCGCTTCCACTCCTTCTATCCCTGGCACCGCCACGACGCGTATACCCACTTGATGAATGACAAAGACGCCGTCATGCTGGAGTGGGTGAAGAAGTTCAACCCCTACGACCTCTACTCGAAAGGACACAGCAAGCCCAACCTTCAGGAGCTGAAGCCGTACTACGACGATCTCTTCGCAGAATTTCTGCCCGAGAAGCTCGATTGGTAGCAGCCCGGCGCGCAACGCTTGCAGCGCCTTGCCTCTCACCATCAAACGCGAACCCCGAAAAAGGGGGATGACGACAGTTCTCAGTCAATGAGCGCTGTCGTGATTTTTTGCCAATTCAGGCGAATCGGCTGCCCGTTAGAGGCTCGGACTACTTCCTGTTAGCCGACTATTCGCGAGTTGCCGCTGTTCCCGCGCAAGGATCTCGCCCTGAGGCAGATGTCTCTAGTGTAGAGAGATTTCGAGTTGCTGGGCAAGATAGGTTGCCATGTCATGCGCATTTTCGACGGTCAGCAGGTGTCCGCGAAAATCCTCGTTCATAAGTTTCCGGGCAAGTTTCGAGAAGATTTCCAGATGCCGGCCGGGGTTCTGCGATTTGCGCATCGCCATCATGATAATCATGTTCACCGGTTTGCTGTCGGCCGAGCCCCAATCGATCGCCTGATTCAGCCTGATTACTCCGATGGAGTCGGCGGTAACAGCTTCGGTCTTGCAGTGCGGGACAGCGAAACCATGGGCGAAATCGGTTGCGTACACGGCTTCGCGGGACCACAAGGCTTCTTCCAGGCGTTGACGATCTTCGGTGCGGCCGGCGATGTAGAACGCGTCAACGATTTCCTGCATCGCCTCTTCTTTGTCCTTGCTTTGGCTGCCGAGAAGAACAAGCTCCTTACTTAACAGAGGCTGCGCGGACCGCGCTGGTTGAGCGCGTTCGAGCAACTCCTCGATCTCAGATTTTTCGCGGCAATCCACGATACTCGCAAGCACCCGTCGGCACTCAGACGCGGACAATTGCGCGACCGCTCTTTTCACGGCGGGAATGCCGGGTGCCGGAAGACTGATCTCGTCCAGCCCCAATCCGATGAGCAGCGGCAGATAGCGGACCTCGGCGGCCATTTCCCCGCACATTCCCACCCACTTTCCGGCCGAGTGAATCTCTTCGACGATGCGTTTCAGAAACCGCAGGAATCCCGGATGCAGCACGTCGGAAAGCTCCGCGGTTTTCGCATTATCGCGATCCGCGGCGAGGAAATATTGATTGAGATCATTCGTGCCCAGACTGAAAAAATCGACCTCAGTACAGAGTTGATCGAGAATGAACCCCGCCGAAGGCACTTCAATCATGACCCCGATTCGAATGTCGGATTGGAAGGAGATCCCCTTGCGAGCGAGATCGTGTTTTGCCTCCGAGATTGCCGCCTTGAACTGGAGCACTTCGTCGAGCGAAGAAATCATGGGCGCCATGACCTGAACTTGGCCGAATGCTGAAGCCCGCAGAATGGCGCGCAGTTGCGCTTGCAGCAGTTCGCGGTGCTCGGCGTAAATCCGCACGCCGCGGTACCCAAGGAAAGGATTGTCTTCCGGCGGGAGATTCAGATAGGGCGCGTCCTTGTCGCCACCTAAATCAAAGCTGCGGATGATGACTGGCCGGCCGGCCGCCGCCCGCGCGGCTTCTGCATAGATCGCAAACTGCTCTTCTTCGGACGGCGGACGCTGGCGCTGCAGATAGGCCATCTCAGTTCGAAACAATCCGATCCCGTCCGCATCCTTTTCGAATGCCAGGGCGAGTTCTTCATAGGAGGAAGCATTTGCGGCGACTTCCAAAGTCCTGCCGTCGGTCGTAATCGCTGGCCCTGTAGTCGGAACGGGCAGGAACTCCCGCCGGAGCTCGAGCGTTTTCTGTTCTCGCTGGTAGAACTTTTGCACGGCGGGGGAACTTTGCGGCACCACGAATCCACGAATTGCGTCGACCACCACTTCCTGCCCGGCCAGTAGCACGCCGCGAGCATTCTTCACGCCCGTGAGAGTCGGAATTCCCAGCGAGCGCGCGAGAATTACGACATGGGAAGTCGCACCCGAGTGCTCCAGCACCAACGCCTTCAGCCATTGCCGCTCCAACCCGAGAAGTTGCTGCGGCGCCAGTGTTTCCGCCACCACGACCGAAGGCTCGCGCAACTCAATAGCCGCCGTCTGCAGATCAACGCCATAGATTTCCTGCAGCAGGTGCAGGCAGATTTCCTCGATGTCGAGGGCGCGCTCGCGGATGTATTCACTTTCCGAATGACGCAGAAGATCGATGAAGAATTCGCCTGCCTCCATGACCGCCTGGCCCGCCGATTTGCCGATGGAAACATGCTCGGCGAATTTTTGCGCGAGAGAGACATCGCTTGCGATGGCCAGATCGGCTTGCAGTACCGCGGCTTCTGTGGGAGATTGCGGGTGAGCCAGCTTTTCCTGAATGCGACCGCGTACCGCTGCCATGGCGCGTTTGATCTGAGCCAGTTCAGACTGCGGGTCGGATGCGGCGCGCGCTTTCAAGTCTCGCGGCAGCGTCATACCGCTCAGCGGTATGACCTTGCCTTGGCCAAGGCCGCGGCTGACCGGAGATCCGAAATAGCCCTTTACGCCTGCGGTTTGCAGAGTACGGGGAAGCGTAGTGCTTGCAGTCGTCGCGTGCGAACCGGCCAGCGGCACATCACAGGTGGGAAGCACCTGCTCCACAAAACGAAGCAGCGCAGCGTGCGCCGCCCGTTCATCCGTTCCCCGGACCTGCACAATGCAACGGTCGCCCTGGCGGATGTCGGTGGCGAGAATAGCCAGCACGCTCTTCAAGCTCGCAACGGACCCAGTGCGGAGATTCGTCAACAAACAGTCGGAGGCGTACTCGATCGCCACTTCGGCTAACTGGCTCGCAGGCCGCGCATGCAAGCCGTCAGATAAAGAGCAAACAAAGGCAAACTCCACCGAAGTGCCACTCCTCTGAGTCATATCAGCGTTGGATCTTGGCGAAAATGCTATGAGGATCTTTTAGTGCATCCTGCAGGGGAACTTGAATGACCTTGACCCCGTTGAATCGATCGCGTTCTTCCACCGCAATGTCGACGGCAAAGATGGCAAACTCAGCCTGGCTGATGTCGTGCTCGGTGAGTTTGTTTTCAATGCCCATGGCGCCCTGGGTCTCAACCTTGATGTCAAAGCCCAGGCTCTTGCCTACCTTCTCCAGGCGTGCGGCGGCCATATACGTGTGCGCAATGCCGGTGGGGCATGCTGTGACGGCAACAACTTTCATGCGGCTTTTTCCTCTCTCGTTTCCGCCAATCGCTGGCTTCGTGCTTTCAGCAGATTGATTGAAACCGCGGTCACGATTGTTCCGGTCACGATCGCCAATAGATAGGCGAGCCGGTGATCGACTGCGAATAAAACGATGGGACCGCCATGGGGAGCGTGATCGCCAACCTTTCCGACCATGGCGATCACGGCGGCGATTGCAGACCCGAACATAATGCAGGGTATGACTCGAATGGGATCTGCGGCGGCGAAGGGAATCGCGCCCTCGGTTAATCCAGTCAGCCCCATGATGATTCCGGCAACGCCCGCCTCCTGTTCTTCCGAGCTCCACAGCCCCTTCCGCAACAGTGTGGCCAGGCCCATTCCCAGCGGCGGAGTGCAGATGGCGGCGGCACACGCTCCCATGATTTGAGTGTTGCCCTCGGCAATCATGGCCGCGCCGAAAAAGAACGCGGTCTTGTTGATTGGCCCGCCCATATCGAACGCAATCATGCAGCCGAGGATCAACGCCAACACAACGCTGTTGCCCGTACTCATGGCTCGCAGCGCGTCCGTTGCATGAGCCATCAGGCTGTGGATGGGCGCCCCCAGCACTTTGAGCATCACCACGCCAATGAAGGCGCCGGAAAGGATGGGGATGACCAGGATCGGCATGATCGGACGAAAGTGCTTCGATACTGGAATCTTCTTAAGAAGTTCCACTACATAGCCTGCGAGTAAGCCTGCCAGGATTGCTCCGAGAAATCCTGCCTTTACCTGATCGGATAGGAATCCGCCGAGGAATCCCGAGACCAGGGCTGGTTTACCCGCGATGGAATAAGCGATGTACCCGGCCAAAACCGGCAACATTAATTTGAAAGATATCGAGCCAATGTCATTGATGAGCCGGAGCCAGGGTGTTTGAGAGAAATCCGGGCCCGTCGGAGTCATGGGAGCAAACGCGATGGCGATTGCAATCAGAATGCCGCCGCACGCTATGAACGGGATCGCGTAAGAGACGCCCGTCAACAGGTGCTGCCGAAGATTCTTGAGCAATTCAGGCATCGCTGTCCGTTACGAATCGAGGTCCGTTGTTACAAAAAGGATTTTGTGCATTGTAGCTGTAAGAACGGTTCGCCGGCTCTTACTTGCGACATGCTCGGAGGCCGATCAACCCGGCAGCGCACAGCACACAGCTCCGAAAGACACGGCTTCGTAGTATGTGTGATTAGTCCTAATCCCGAAACAGGAGAGATGGAACGTTTGTTGTACTCAAGTAACCTTTGGGGTGCGGATCGAAATTTCACCATTCGACCCCATTTGAACTGGTCAAATCTCAAGGGACGTACCGAATCGCGATTGCACTATCGGCCCGGAGCAGTGTCCGTCCGATACTGGGTGGGAGTAATTTTGCAGGTTTTCTTGAAGACCCGGCAGAAGTAGGCGGTGTCGTTGTAGCCGCAATCAAAGGCGATCTCTTTTAAAGTGAGACTGTAAGTCTGCAGCATGAACTTGGCGCGATTCACCCGGACCAGGTTCAGGTAATCGTTGAAGCGCATGAAGCCTTCCTTCCGGAAGAGCCGCGAGACATGGTTGGGGGCCAGTCCAAAATGTTGGGCGACGCTCTCACGGGTGATCGGTGTCTGAAAGTTCTCCTGCACGTACAAGCAAAGCGACTCGTAGGTCCGGATCGCCTTGCGCGGAGGATGCTTCTGGGGTGATTTCAGCAGCCGGAGACAGGCGTGGAGCAAGGATTCCGTGAGCAGGCGGGCGAGCGGCCCTTTGACATGATCCGCCGCCAGCACCATCAGTGCGGCCAGAATGCTGTGCGTGGGCACGTCATAGCCGCCCTGCACGCTGGCCTTTAAAGCGGTGGAGGGCGCCTGCGTGCCTCCCTCATGACGCACCAGGCTGATGCCGATTTGCTTGGCGCCGAATAAGAAAGTGAGGGTCTCGACGTGCGAGGACCAATCTGGCTTGTTCCATGCGTGATCAGGCACAAACACGGCGTGGCCGCGTCCCGGTTGGATGGTTTCCACGCGCCCGCTGCGGGCGATTTCCATGGTGTGGCATCCCGTCAAAGGGACTGAAAGACGTGGAAAGTTCGTGACGTAGGCCAGCACCGGGGGCGGCGTGCTGCCGTCGCCAAAATGCACCTGCCGGATGCGGGCGCTGCGCAGATACTCCTCCAGTTCGCGAATGATGATTCGATTCGGAGGGACGGGTGTAGCTTTTGTTCGGGCAGCCAAGCGTTTCGCCGAACGTTACGTTAGTGCAATTAATGTTAAATGTCTACTATATCCTTTTGCCGCCGTCATCCACCATACTTCGCCACCGTGCGTCGTTCTAGCTCTCAAAATGCGCGAACAATTTCCATGGCGGGCAGGATTTGCCGGACCAATTCCTACCGAGGTGCGCAATGAAAATGAAAATGAACGGTAAAGTGTTGGTCGTCCCTTTTCTTCTCGCGGTC